>CBDUUA010000519.1:0-1526 GCA_965370135.1 uncultured Cellvibrionales bacterium | reverse complement strand
CTCATTCACAACAACAGCAGCGTCTTATAAAAGGAAGGTAACATGGCTCTACATACGGTATGCAAAACAAGTGACCTGGCTCTGGGCGAGATGAAATCGATCAAGTTAGACGGCCACAAGATTGCGGTATATCACCTCAAAGATGGCATCTACGCAACGCAAAGTAGCTGCACCCATGTTTTTGCCAATTTAACCAAAGGGAAAATAGTGGATGAGTGCAAGGTACAATGCCCTCTGCACCGTGCGCAATTCGATATTCGCACGGGAGAAGTCCTTGAGTGGGCCAACTTTCCCCCGGGCATCCAGGTACTGAATGTTGTCAGAAGTGAAAAGGGCTTAACGACCTATCCCGTTACCATTGAAAATGGCGAGATTAAGGTAGAGGTAGAAGTATAAAAATAAAAAAAAACGACAGCAACCTAACCCTTTAACGACTTGGACACGATCTCGTAGACATCTTTTGACAGCGTCGGTTCCGAGGCGAGCTGCTCCAGGGCGGCGCGCATGGCATCGGCACTGGCCTGTGGGTACTTTTTCCAGCGGGTCAAGGGCCCCAGCAAGCGCGCCGCCAACTGCGGGTTATCACCGTCGAGGCCGGCGACCTGATCCGCGAGGAACTGATAGCCGCGACCATCAGCCCGGTGAAAATTGACCGGATTACCACCACAAAAGGCAGCTACCAGCGAGCGCACCTTGTTGGGGTTGTTAGCATCGTAGGCCGGATGCAGCATCAGGCCCTGTACCCGATCCAGCGCCCCGGGCAAGATCGCCATTGCCTGAGCCTGAAACCACAGATTGACCGCCAGACTCTCATGCTGCCAGCGCTGATAAAATGCTACCAGCGCCCGCTCGGCCAGCTTCGTGGCCTGGGGGGTATCGACATTGAGCAGGCAATTCAAGGCGAACAGCGTATCGGTCATATTATCCGCCGTGTGGAACTGGCGATCACAGAGCTCGATGGCCTGCTCGCCGGCAGTGGCAGCCAGATAGCCCAGACATTGGTTTTTCAGGCTGCGCTGCGCCATCTGGCGACTATCGGCACGATAGGCCTGATCACAGGTATTGGCCTGGTAACCCTCAAACAGCTGTGTCTGCAAGGCATCCGCCAGTTGACGACGTGCGAACTCCCTGGCCGAGTGGATCGCATCCACCGTGATAATATCGGCCTCTTCACTCAAATATGCTTCCGAAGGCAGTTGCAGCATCAGCGCAAGCATCGACTTATCCAGTGCAGAATTGGCCAACAACTGACGATAAGCCGACACCAATTTGGTGTCCAACTCCAGTGTCCGGCCGCTGAGTTGGTCGGCTATCAGGCCCTGCAACAGCCGAGTCGCCAACAACTGGCCCGCATCCCAGCGATTGAAGCCGTCACTGTCGTCGCTCATCAGCCGCAGCAACTCATCATTGCTATAGCCGTAGTCGAGCTTGACCGGCGCCGAGAATCCGCGCAGTAGCGAGGGCACCGGCTGCTGCTCCACCTGCTCGAAGACAAAACTCTGCTTATACTCGGTCAGCTCAAGCAC
>CBDUUA010000518.1:0-1600 GCA_965370135.1 uncultured Cellvibrionales bacterium | reverse complement strand
TGTTCCATGGCCGTGCATTTCAATTGCTCATTCAGTTGCAACGAGGCAGCAATGGCGCCAGCGGCGTACTGGATCTTGAAAAAAATGGTGTGCCGACAGGCATTTTGAACCCCGGCGTGTTGGACGCCGCACTGCACTGCATCCCCCATGATGGCCTGGAAATCTGGAGTGACAGCATTCCCCGGGATCACGCCGCCTATCCGCTGCGGGTGGAGCAGCTGATCCAGTATCGCCCCTTTCCAAACGATGGACTGATTCAGGTCGAGGCCCGGTTCGTCGACCTGACAGCCCGTCGTTTTCCCCGCACCAAAATCTGCTTATTGAAAGACGGCGCGTTGTTAGCAGAGTTTGTGCTGATGGAAGTGCTGATGCCCAAAGGCCCCCTGGGAACCCTGCCCCCGGATCTGCGCAAGGCATACCTGACCGGCCAGCGCTTTGTCGATGGCGCCGGAATCACAACATTTGATGGCGCAGCATTTGATCGCGCAGCATTTGATCGCGCAACTACAAGCGCCACCGATAGCGATGTCGCCGCCAGCAACTGGTTGCCGGGAACCATAGAGCAGGTCGTTGGCTATCGTGGCAACGATGGCAACGATGGCAATGAGCTGCTTGAAAGAGTGGTGGTCGCCGAACATGGGAGTCGAGTTTTACGGGTGCATCCATCGAGGGTACAGGTCAACGACCAGGGTTTGTGCCTTAACACACCCCTCAATACCTTTGTCATCGAGTCAAAGCGTGGGCGTGAGTCCTGGTCAGCGACCGGCAGCCCATCCCCTCTGGACTGGCGTCAAATACGCGATTACTGGCTTGACCGATCCGGGGGGCAGCACCATCTGGTGCACGACCTGGGGGTGGCGCTAATTCGCCAGTTTGTACGACACATCGTGGTCGAAGACCCCGAGGGTTTCCATAAGCTACTGGGCCGGCCGGTCATCTATCTCGCCAATCACCAGATCTATGCCGAATCATTTTTATTTCTCAGCGCGATAGTGGCGCTGACGGGTATTCCCGTCGAAGCCATCGCAAAGAAAGAGCACCAGAACGACTGGATTGGTGATGTTCACCGCCTGGCCGAAGCGGAAATGCCCGGCAACAATCCCATGCAGATATTGTTTCTCGACCGGGATGATCCCACTGACCTGCTGCGAATACTGAATGATTACAGCCAGACGGTGGCGCAGCGGCCTCGATCCCTGTTGGTGCATGTTGAAGGCACGCGAGCGAGACAGGCAGGCCAGGCCACGGAAAAAGTCAGCTCGGTATTGGTAGACCTGGCAATTAATAGTGGTCTGCCCATTGTCCCGCTGCGCTTTTCCGGAGGGCTACCCCTGGAAGACAAGGGCGAGAAATATGATTTTCCTGTTGACCTCGGCAAACAGGACCATTTTATCGGTGCCGCTATCACCCCGGAATATCTCAGTTCGCTGCCCTATAAAGAACGCGCCAGGCTGATTCTGGACAGCATCAATAATCTTGGGCCAGACGGTTCGATGGATGTGCCGCTACCCGGGGATGCTGAGTTTAGCCAGCGTGTCAGCGCGCAGCCATCGGCACAAACCGAGGTGCAAAAAGTCATTTTGTCTGCGGTACAGAAACT
>CBDUUA010000517.1:0-1655 GCA_965370135.1 uncultured Cellvibrionales bacterium | reverse complement strand
TCGCCCAATGCCATCATGGAAATATTCGTACTGATGGCGCAGAACCCGAACATCATTGGGCCCCGAGCCTCGACCATTCGCCTGCTGCGCGAGGCCAGCCAGCTCATCGATGATGATTTTCGCGCTGACCCCCGCAATCAACAGGCTTTTATCCAGCTACTGCAATCACCCCATAAAATAGCCACGCAATTGCAGCGCATGAATCGCTATGGCATTTTGGGCAAGTATCTGCCGGCATTCGGCCGCATTATCGGCAAGATGCAACACGACCTGTTTCATATCTATACGGTCGACGCGCACACCATCCAGGTGATCAAGAACATGCGGCTGTTCGCCCACCAGGAGTTTGCCGACAAATTTCCGCTGGCAGCCAGCATCGTCAAACGCATCCCGAAGCTGGAATTGCTCTATATTGCCGGTCTGTTCCACGATATCGCCAAGGGCCGGGGTGGCGACCACTCCGAAAAGGGCGCAGTAGACGCCGCTGAGTTTTGTCGCAGTCACGGCTTTAACTCCCGCGATACCCACCTGGTGGTATGGTTGGTCACCAACCACCTGCTGATGTCCAGCACCTCACAGCGCAAGGACATCAGCGACCCGGATGTTATTCGTGAGTTTGCCCGGGTGATGACGGATCCCCAGCAGCTGGACTATCTGTATACGATGACCGTCGCTGATATCAACGCCACCAATCCCAAGCTGTGGAATTCATGGCGGGCATCGCTGTTGCGCCAACTCTACCTGGAAACCCGGCGCGCACTGCGCATCAGCGTGGAAAACTATAGCGACAAGCAGCATTGGATCGAGGAGAGCAAGGAAAACGCTATCCGCTTGCTCGAAGACAAGGGTTACGACGCCGACGAGGTAATCACCTTTTGGGATAGCCCCGACCAGGATTATTTCCTCAGGGAAACACCGGCGAATATTTGCTGGCATACCGAGGCGATTGCGCAGCACAGCGATAAATCCCAGCCACTGATTCTGGTAAAAGATACCACCGCGAGGCAATACGAGAGCGCCACCCGAATTTTTGTACACACCGACAGCTACCCGCAGTTGTTCGCGATCATTGCCGCCACCTTTGAGCAATTGCAGCTGAGCATTCAGGGCGCCCACATTTTCAAGACCGCCAGTGGCTACAGTATGGATACCTATATCGTGCTCGATGCCAATGGTGAATCCATCGGCAATGATGCTGCCAGAACGCAGGAGATCAAGACGGTACTGGCGCGCGCCATCCTCGAAAGAGGTGCACCCAGGGCGGGATGGCATAAGCGGGTAACTCGCCAACACAAGCACTTTGACTACGCCTCTGACGTCAAGGTCAGCAATGCCGGCAACAAGACTATCGTGGAGCTGGTCAGTCCCGACCGGCCGGGACTGCTGGCGCTGATTGCCCGCATCTTCCTGGATTTTGACCTGCAGTTGCAAAACGCCAAAATCAGCACCCTCGGCGAGCGTGTGGAAGACGTGTTCTTCGTGCTCGATAAAAATGGCGAGCCGCTGGTCGATCCGGATCAGCAACAGGCACTGCGAGCCGCCCTGTGCAGCCAACTCAATCAAAAATTCGGCCTGCAACAGGAGGCCCCCGTCACCGAATGAATCCCGCTTCTGTCGAGAATTGTTCCAGCAGTGCAACGTCAGTCTATTGCCGG
>CBDUUA010000516.1:0-1692 GCA_965370135.1 uncultured Cellvibrionales bacterium | reverse complement strand
GCCCTGCGGCCAAGCCGATGCTGCGCGCATTTTGCCGCCGCTTGGTTTAGAATACGCGGTTTTTTTGCTCGGACATTGATCAAATTATGGCTGTAATCCCCAAAACCCCAGACGAAATCGAAAAAATGCGAGTGGCCGGGCGACTCGCTGCGGACGTGCTAGAAATGATTGGACCCCATGTGCAGCCGGGTGTGAGCACCGGTGAACTCGATCGCATCTGCCATGACTACATGGTCAATGTGCAGCAGGCGGTGCCGGCACCGCTCAATTATAAAGGCTTCCCCAAGTCCATCTGCACTTCCGTCAATCAAGTGGTATGCCACGGCATCCCGGCGGACAGCAAGGTGCTTAAACACGGGGATATCATTAATATTGATATCACGGTTATCAAAAACGGATTCCATGGCGATACCAGCGCCATGTTCTTTGTCGGCCGGGTCGAAGCCCATAGCCAGCGTCTGGTACAGATCACCCAGGAGTGCCTCTACCGCGCCATCGACATCGTCAAGCCCGGGGCGACCCTCGGCGATATCGGTCACGTCATCCAGTGCCACGCCGAGGCCAACCACTACTCGGTGGTGCGTGACTACTGCGGGCACGGCATCGGGCAGGTATTCCACGAGGAGCCCCAGGTCATGCACTACGGCAAGCCCCATACCGGCTTGAGCCTGCAACAGGGCATGACGTTCACCATTGAGCCGATGATCAATGCCGGTGGCTATCGCACCAAACTCAATCGCAAGGACGGCTGGACGGTGACCACCGCGGATCGGCGCCCCTCGGCCCAGTGGGAGCACACCCTGGCGGTAACCCTCGACGGCTGCGAGGTGTTGACAGCCAGAAGTGACGAACCCTATTTCGACAGCAGCATATCCCAGGCAAAGGAGGGGCAGCCATGAGCACCACCGAAACGGGCCATAGCGAACGCAGCCAGGAGATTTCCCGGCAACTGCACAATGGCGACAAAATCGTGCCACTGCTGAGGGGCATCAATAGTGAAGCCATGGCGGAGCTGAACCAGCGCTATGCCGACGGCGAGGAAATCGCAGCGCTGGTACACGCACGAGCCCGCTTCATCGATGACTTACTGGTCGCCATCTGGGACTGGTGTGAATTGCCGGCGGATCAGCCCCTGTGTCTTATTGCCGTAGGGGGCTATGGCCGCGGTGAGTTACATCCCCACTCCGATATCGACCTGCTGATCCTGGTGCAAGAGGCGCTTCGGGATCAATACCAGGAAACACTGGAACAATTTATTACCCTGCTATGGGATATCAAGCTGGATATCGGCCACAGCGTCAGGACTATCGAGCAGTGCGTGCAGGCGGCAAACGACGACATCACGGTTGCCACCAACCTGATGGAGTCGCGACTGCTGTGCGGTGATGCAAGCCAACACCAGGCCCTGGGCGAAGCCACCGGGCCCAGGAAAATGTGGGATAGCCGCAAATTCTATCGCGCCAAATGGGACGAGCAGATCGCGCGGCATCGCAAATTTGCCGACACCGAGTACAACCTGGAGCCCAATATCAAATCCAGCCCCGGAGGCCTGAGAGACATCCAGACCATTGGCTGGATAGCTAAACGCCACTTTGAAACCTCTGATATCGAAGAGCTGGTAGCCCGCAATTTTTTGACCCGGGAAGAGTTTCGCGTTCTCAATGAGGGGCGCGACTTCCTATGGCTGGTGCG
>CBDUUA010000515.1:0-1714 GCA_965370135.1 uncultured Cellvibrionales bacterium | reverse complement strand
CAGCACTTACCGCGGTCACCGCGCTGCTGACCGGTAACAAGCCATCCGGCGGCAAACTTGTCACTGGTTTGTATGCGCTTCAGGGCATGGTGCTGCTGGGGATGTCGGGGCTGGGTTACGCTACCCAAAACGTGGTTGTGTCCTCCTTCAGTTTCCAGGTGCTAGACGAGACCTTGCGCTGGCGCTTCGATGCTCTGTCGTGGTTTTTTGCTCTGATCACCATCGGCGCCGGCCTCTTCTGTAGCTGGTTTGCGTCGGGGGAGTGGGGGCAGCGCTATCGCGACAAGGGCGGTAATCTGCGATTGTTTCATTTTGCTTTGGCGCTGAATGTGTTCTGTATGCTGGTATTGCTGGCCAGTGGCGACCTGCTGACCCTCTTTATCGGTTGGGAGCTGGTGAGCTGGGCCAGTTTCCTGATTATGGCGCTGGCGGGTGGCAAGGCCATCGGCTATGCCATGCGCTACCTCAGTTACGCCTTTGCCGGCGCTATGGCGGTTCTGGGGGGGCTGGCCCTGGTCTATTCACAGGTGGGCAGTTTCGAATTCCAGGCCTTGAAAGATGCGGCGCCGGCAATGTCCAACAGCACACTGTGGGTGTTGGTGACGCTGTTTACCGCCGGTTTTGGGGTGAAGATGGCGATCCTGCCGCTGCATTTATGGCAGGCAAAAGCCTATGCCGAGACCCCGGGGCCGGGCGCCGCATTCCTCGGTGCGATCTCTTCCCGCATGGGCCTGTTTGCGCTGGTGGTGATACTGGTGCAGTTGATTGGGGTGACGCGACTGGTGGAGATGGAGGTGCCTTTCAGCTTCCTCAATGCCCGCGATCTGCTCGCCTGGTTAGCCGTATTGACGATCATTATTCCCACCTATATTGCACTGCGCCAACATGATGCGCGCCGCTTGCTGGCTTGGCACGGCATTGGCCAAACCGGTTATATGTTGCTGGGTATCGTGATAGCCAACGACTTGGGTTCCGCCGGTGGTTTGATGCATATTTTCACTTATGCCAGCTACCAGGCCATCCTGTTTATGGTGGTGGTTGCGGTGATGCATCGCACCGGCACCTCCGACCTCAATAAATTGGGCGGGCTGTTTACCCGCATGCCGCTGTCGTATCTCGCCATGCTGGTCGGCATCATCGGGCTGGCGGGATTGCCGCCCATGAACGGTTTCGTCTCCAAGTGGTTGATCTACCGCTCGCTGATTATCGACGGCAGCCCACTGCTGTTTATCGGCGCGGTGATCGGCACCCTGGGCACCATTCTCAGTGTCTATAAGTTGATTCACAACACCTTCCTCGGACAACTGCGGGTGGAACACCAGGATGTGCGCGAAGCACCCTTGAGTATGTTGATACCGATGTTGACGCTCTCAGTGGTGGTATTTGTCACCGGTTACTTTCCCGGGCTGGTGCTCGATTGGACCAGCGCCGTACAGGCCAGCATCGGCCTGCCGGTACTGGAACATACCCTCGGTGGTGTGGCGGGGGATAAAGGCGGCCTCGATATGATTGCCATCGTATCCGTGCTGCTGGCCGGCTTTGGCGCCGGCACGCTGGTGTTTTTCCTCGGCGGGCGCAGCAAGCGAGTGCATCAGTTGGACAACTACGCCGGTGGACATTTTCTCACCGCCGAGACCCGCTATCAGTACAGTGATAATTTTTATCCGGGGTTGATGCATTTGATCGGCTCCTGGTATCGCAATAGTTTTGTCTG
>CBDUUA010000514.1:0-1725 GCA_965370135.1 uncultured Cellvibrionales bacterium | reverse complement strand
CCTGAGTGAATTATTGGCCGACGCAAGCCCTGTTGACGAATTTCGCGCCACCGGCGACTACAGCTACAGCTTTACCGACTATGCCTTTCCCCAAGCCATGCTGATCGGTGATGCCGCCGGCTTTATCGACCCGGTCTTTTCCTCCGGGGTTTACCTTGCACTGCGCTCGGCGGAAATGGCCTCTGACAGTATCATCCAGGCTCATCAACAGCGGCGCGTACTCAGCGCACAGGAGTGCACCAACTACACGCGAACACTCAAGAAAAACGTTAGGGTGATGCGCGACCTGATAGAAGTCTACTATGACAACGGAAAATTTCCGGTGTTTATGGCGCCTACCAGCAAGCACTCACTGTTTCGTGCGGTCAATTCCATCGTCGCCGGCAACACATCTCCCGGCTTTGCGGTGTGGTGGCGATACAAGCTGTTCCTGCTGATCTGCAAGATCAACAAGCGCTACCCGCTGGTACCCGAGCAGACGCTGGCATAGACCTGGTCGAATAAGCGGTCGAATAAATTCGACCCTACAGATGCACTCGGTCAATCGCCTCTGTAGGGCTGAATTTATTCGGCCCTACCTGCAAAAAAAGCCGCTCCACTACAATGCTCCGCAGGTTTTATTCGGTAAACACCAACACCAGTCGCCCCCGCAGCAGCACCTGTTGCTGCATGCTCGCTCCGATAAGATAAATCGAGCCACTACTGTTGCTAACGACGCAACGCGCCTCGATCGTCAGCGTCGGCGCGCTCAGGTCGACGTAGTCACAGAGTAATTCAAGATTTTTCACCGCACCCACGTAGGCCAGTCGCGCACTGCTCTCGCCATGCTGCGGTTCGCCTGGTGTTGACAGGGCGCCGTGCAGCGCCGCCGCCTGGGCGCAAAACTCCACCAGGCAAGCGCAGTGCAAGCGGCCGTCCTCTACCAGCGGATTGTCACTGCGGCGATGGGATCGGCTGGTGCAGCTCACCCGGTCGCGGTCCCAACTGTCCAGTTGGTCGAGCATACACATGCTGTCACCGTGGGGGATCAGCTGCGCAATCGCCGCGCGGTTCATCAACACGGTGCGATATCGAGGCGCAGCCACTGGCCGCCCGCCGTCGCCAGTTGCACCGAGCCACTGGCTTTGCGAGCCAGCAATTCCAGCAGCGGGATACAGCGAGCCGCGGGATTATCGTGGCGCAGTAGCTCCAGCGCCGGAATCGTGGCCGGCGTCTCTGCGCCGGGGCCATGTTCCAAAGTCATGGCAATAGCGGCAAGAGTGCGCGGGCTGCGCTCCGGCGTCAACCATAGCGCCGCACTGAAGGGCTGGGTTATCGGGCGCTTACCCTGCATCGGCCAGCACACGCTGTTATCGTACAACACCAATAGCGTCGGCCATTGCTCCACCGCGACCATGGTAAACGCCTCGATAAATCCCGCCGCCGCAGTGAAATCATAGGCCGACAAACTCACCGATGAGGCGCGACTCCGGGTCGCGATACTCCAGTATCCCGCCGCCGCATTGTGCACCGAGTTGTGAAACTGGGTCGGCGATACCACTCGATCCGGCCGGGCCAGGGCCCGGCAGATCTGATCATTGATGCCGTAATCACCCCCCGAGGCGGCAAATACCGAAGCCAGCCCCGCGGCGTCCTCGAGACGCCCGCCGACGGCATCTTCACAGGCGCCAAAAGCCAGCCGCACCAGGGCGGTGGCGCGGCGACGCTCGTTCGGTGGCAAGTGCG
>CBDUUA010000513.1:0-1735 GCA_965370135.1 uncultured Cellvibrionales bacterium | reverse complement strand
GATAATTGGTACTCACCGTCACCTGTACCGGCACAATATCGGGATACTGGGTGATCGGCAAACCGGACATGGCGACAAAGCCGCCGATGAGCACGACGATGGAGAGCACCGTGGATAGAACGGGGCGTTCGATAAAAATTGCTGAGATCATGCTCGCCTGCGCCCCCTACTGTGCAACTGCCGATGGGTCTTGTTCGCTATAGGGCACGGTGTTGACCTCGATACCCGCCCGCACCTTCAAGGCGCCACCGATAATCACCCGGTCCCCGGGCTGCAGGCCCTTGTTGATAAACCACTGGTTACCGTGCCAACTGCCCACATCGACCGGCTGGAATTTGGTTTTGCCGGCATCGTCGACCAGCCAGACAAAGCTGCCCTGGGCCCCCTGCTGCACCGCTCTTTGTGGCAGTAAAATGGCATTGGGCCGCACACTGCCCAGCAAGCGCGTACGCACAAATTGCCCCGGACGCAGTTGCTTGCGCGGGTTGGCTATCTCGGCTCGCACCAGGAAGGTGCCGGTCTCTTCGCTGAGGGAAACATCGGCGAAGGTGAGTCGACCCCGCTGCGGATAGACCTCGCCATCCGCCAGCACAATCTCAACCTCATAGTCGCCGTCGGTAGGTCTTATAATCAAGCCGGCCTTTTGCTGCCCTCGCAAGCCAAATATCTGGTTTTCCGAAATACTGAATTCCACCCACATCGGCTGTATCTGGGCCACATAGGTCAGCAAGCTGTCGCCAAAGCCGATGTAGGAGCCCTCGCGCTTGATGGCGAAGCTGGAGACCCCAGTGAACGGTGACTTGATCTCGGTATAGCCCAGGTTCAGCTCGGCCTGTACCACCTTGGCTTTAGCTGCCTCCACCGAGGCTGAGGCCGAGCGATAGATGCCCAGGGCGTCGTCCAACTCCTTTTGCGCCACCGCATTTTGCCTGGCCAGCGGTCTGACCCGTTTTAGATTCGCGCCGGCATTCGTGAGGCGCGCTTGCTGCTGGGCCAGCTCCGCATTGGCTGCATCCAGCTGCGCCTGGAACGGGGCTCGATCCATCTGGAACATGATCTGCCCCTCCTTGACCATGCTGCCCTCCTGATAGAGCCGCTGTTCAAGAAAGCCCTCCACCCGCGAGCGAATCTCAACCCGGCGCGAGCTACTGGTTTTGCCCACAAACTCGAAGGCCACCGGCACATCCGCCGCTTCGGCAGTGAAAACTGAAACTTCCAACGGCGCACTGACCGGCGCCGGTTTCGGCTGCTCACAACCAGCCAGAAAAAGGAAAAATCCGAAACAGGCCAGGGTGCTTTTAACCGGGTTGTTTTTGACTGGAGTAAAAGCAAAGAGGGTGTGTCGCTGATTCATACCAATATCCCACCGAGCCAAGTCTATTTATTATTTGATTTGTGCTAACTATTCATCTCAGCCATCAGCCCCTGGCTGTAGCTGCGAAAGCTGCGAATTTATTCGCACTTGGCCGAGTGCATTCGGTACCACTATACCGTTTTTAGAGTCGATTGCACTACTTATGTCAAGCTGGAATCCGCCGTCAAGCCTGCGGCTCATCCTGCTGCTCGCCTCGCTGCCGTAGCGCATTCAGTAGCTGGTCGGTGTCGAGATGGAGGTCGCGTTGGGGGTAGGGAATGGAAATCTGCTCCCGATCGAAGCGCAGCTTGACGGCGCGGGTCAGGTCCCAATAGACATCCCAGTAATCTACAGTCTTGACCCAGGGGCGGACAATAAAAT
>CBDUUA010000512.1:0-1759 GCA_965370135.1 uncultured Cellvibrionales bacterium | reverse complement strand
GCCCCAGGGGCATTGGATGGGCGCGCAAATGGGAGAAAAAGCAGAGGCTGAGCGGTAGCGCCCGGGATTTTTAAGGGCGATGGTGAGAGCGCCATGACCGCCCATGGAGTGGCCCGCTATCGCCGCCCTGCCCCCTTCGATGGGCAATTGAGCATTGATCAGGGCGGGGAGTTCTTCGACCACATAGTCGTACATCTGGTAGTGGCGTCGCCAGGGCTCCTGGGTGGCATTGACATAAAAGCCGGCGCCGAGGCCAAAATCCCATGCGCCCTCCGCATCGTCCGGGACATCTTCACCCCTGGGACTGGTATCCGGTGCGACAATGGCGATCCCGTATTCGGCGCCATAGCGCTGGGCGCCGGCCTTGGTGACAAAGTTCTCGTCGGTGCAGGTCAGGCCGGAGAGCCAGTACAATACCGGCACCTTGCCACGCTCGGCCTGGGGTGGCAGATACACCGAGAAGTTCATCGAGCAGTTGAGTGTTTGCGAGTCGTGCTGGTAGCGTAACTGTTGACCGCCAAAGCATTGGTTCGCGCCAATTTCTTGCATCATTATCTTCCTTATTTTTTAGTGCCGAATGGGTGCTCTCGCCCTCGTCGCCACGAGATCCGGCTTACTATCAAACGGCTCGAACCTCTACCGATATCCCATTCAACTGGCTCATGCCGGAGATGGGCTCGATGGACTCGGGGCCGTCACTGGCGAGGATATTGACGTTGGCGCCCTGGGTATGACTGGCAATCGCCAGCCCCGCAGCTTGTTGGTGCCCCCAGCCGTGGGGTATCGACACGGTGCCGGGCATAAAGTCACTGTCCAGCTTGACGGACACTTGAATACACTTGCCGTTGGCGCAGACTTCGGCCAATGCCCCCTCCTCCAGGCGGCGTTGCGCGGCATCAATGGGGTGGATATAGAGGTAGTTGCTGCTGCGTGATCCCTTGATAAAACTGCTGACATTGTGAGTCCAGCTGTTGTGAGAGTAACGCTCTCGCTTGCTGATAAGTTTGAGGCCGCGATCTGCCACCTGTTGCTCAAAAACAGCATCCAGTTGTTGTGCCCGGGCAATAAATTCTGCCGGGGCGAGTTGAATTTTCTCACTTTCGTTGACCGCTATTCTCCCGATGCCGTCGCCTTGCCCGAGATAGTCCCCGGGTCGATTGGCCTCCAGAACCTGGCCCTGTGGAAAGCGGCGCAATTTTTTCAGCCCACCGAGCTTGCCCTTGCGGGCGATCATGCCGTAGAAGCGCTCCGCCGCGCCGTCTTTGCAGCCCGGGTTGCCGGCGAGCTTTTCGCCCAGGTTGAGCGCCCATTGCAAAGATTTGGATCCGAATAGGGAGAAACCCGCAGCGCGCAGTATCTGCCGCAATATCAGTCCTTCATCCCGGGCCTCCCCGGGAGGCGCCAGCACCGCATCGGTGTATTGAAAGTAGCGATTCGGCATCAGGCCCATCGCCGTCATAAAGAAAAACGGCACATCGGCGCGCTCCAGAAAGTGCAGACCGGGCAGAATATAGTCGGCATGGTTGGCGGTTTCATTGCGATATAAGTCAATGCTGACCATCAGCTCCAACCGATCAAAGGCTTCGCCCAAACGCTCGCTGTTGGCGCAGGCCAGTATCGGGTTCCCCGCTATAACAAATAGCGCCTTCACCTGACCGTCGCCGGGGGTGAGTATTTCGTCGGCGAGGATGCCGGTGGGAATGCCGGAGGTAATATAGGGCGTGTTATTGATGCGCGAGTATTTTGCTTCTTTGGTGGT
>CBDUUA010000511.1:0-1764 GCA_965370135.1 uncultured Cellvibrionales bacterium | reverse complement strand
CTGAAGGCAGTTGATCCCCAGGCTGAACAGTTGCAGCTGGTCTTTATTACCATCGACCCCGAGCGGGATACCCTCGACAAATTGCGCGATTACCTGGCCTACTTCGACCCTTCATTTATCGGCTTGGGCGGTAGCACTGAACAGATCAGTCAGGCGGCGGCGCTGTTCAAGGTGTACTTTGAAAAAGAAATGATGGCCTCGGATATTGTTTACGGTTTCGCCCATAGCGACCAGATCTACCTGCTGGATCGACAGGGCAGGGTGCGAGCGACCTTTGGCAGCAGTGTCACACCGGCCCAAATGGCGGCTGATGTACAAAGTCTTTTGGATAGCGCTTAGCCCGGAGTTGATCGAGCGCCCCGTAACATTATTATCACTGGAGACAGCTGAGTGAGTGCAAGCAGTTACCCACTTCCGGATATCGGCGACGACGCCCGTCGGCTCACGATAGGGTGGATCTGGCTCGGCATTTACGCCTTGCTGGCTGCCGGCATCCTGTCTTTGATGCTGGCCTTGTCCCGTACCCCTGTCATTCAGGATTTCATGCCCGGGGGCGACTTTTTCTATATCGCCCTGGTGGTGCATGTGGATCTGTCGGTGCTGATCTGGTTTCTCGCATGTGCCGGTATTCTTTGGAGTGTGCTGGGCGCCGAGCGCAAGACACTGTGGCATAAACTGGCGTTTTATCTGGCGGTGGCGGGAACCGTGATGATTAGCATCTCGCCTTTTGTCGGTGCCGACAAGCCGCTGATGAATAACTATGTGCCGGTATTGCAACACCCCTGGTTTTACAATGGCTTGTTGGTGGTCACTGCCGGCCTGGTGCTGCAGGCCGGTGTATTCATGTTCAATAATCGCCCCAATTTTCGCCATCCCTCGGAGGTGGATACCCTGCGCTTTGCCCTGTTCATCGGCGCGCTGGCGGCGCTGCTGGCTGTGGTTTGCATCGCTATCGCCTACCTGAAACTGCCGGCAGACATCGAGGGCGAATACTATTTCGATCTGTTGTTCTGGGGTGGCGGTCACGTGCTGCAGTTCGTGCACACGCTGATGATGCTGATTGCCTGGGTGTTGCTGGCCGGCGCCTGCGGCAGTCGCATGCCCTTCAAGCCAAGTGTCGGTATGCTGCTGTTTGGCCTGGCGCTGGCGCCGCTGCTGGTAGTGCCCTGGTTCTATCAATACCCGGTAGAGTCCAGCGAGCAGGTGCTGGCATTTACCGCTCTGATGCGCAAGGGCGGCCTGGCCTCTATCCCGCTGGGTCTGCTCATTACCCTGAGTTTGTTCGGCAGTTCGTTTCTCGAACCCAGGGAGTTGCCTCTGCGCGCCGCATTGATCACCTCGGTCACACTGTTCGCTGCGGGGGGTGTCATTGGTTTTCTGATCATAGGCTCCAATACCGTGATTCCCGCCCACTATCACGGCTCTATCGTCGGTGTCACGCTGGCGCTTATGGGAGTGATTTACTATTTGTTACCTCGCCTCGGCTACCCTATCAGGCGCAGTCGCATGGCTTACTGGCAGCCGTATCTCTACGGCGGTGGCCAGCTTATGCACATTACCGCACTGGCCTGGTCCGGCAGTCACGGGGTAAAGCGCAAGACCGCGGGCGAGGCCCAGGGCCTGGAAAGCCTGCAGGAAATTGTCGGTATGGGACTGATGGGCCTGGGAGGATTGATCGCGGTTATCGGCGGTCTGCTATTTCTCATTGTGGTGATCTCCGCGCTGCGAGCAAAGCGGCAGGAGCCTGCGCTGTAGGGCGGAATT
>CBDUUA010000510.1:0-1770 GCA_965370135.1 uncultured Cellvibrionales bacterium | reverse complement strand
CTTTCACCAGCTACCCGCCGACCCGGCACAACTTCAACACGAGTTCGGCACTGCCGATAAAACCTTTAGCAGCGATGACTTGCTTCGCTGCGCTCGCCACTTAAAACTGAAAGCCCGCTGCTGCCGCCATACCACTCCGGAACAACTGGCCACGGTGCCGCTACCGGCCATCGCCCGCCAGAAAGATGGCCAGTATGTGGTGCTTGCTCGCCATGCCGATGGCAAGGTACTGGTACATGACCCCAGGGAGCAACGCCCCCTGCATCTGCCCTTAGAGTTGTTCCTGCAAAGCTGGAGCGGCGAACTGATTCTGCTGGCACGTCGCTCCGGGGTGTCGGGCCGTAGCGAGCGCTTTGGCATTCGGTGGTTTATTCCATCGATCATCAAGTATCGCCAGCAGTTTATGGAAGTGCTGCTGGCGTCTTTTTTCCTACAGCTATTTGCCCTGGCGACACCGCTATTTTTCCAGGTAGTGATCGACAAGGTTTTGGTTCATGGCAGTTTGAGCACCCTCGATGTGCTCGCCGGCGGCTTGCTGATTGTCTCCCTGTTCGACGTCGTGCTGGGGACGCTGCGCAACTACCTACTCGCCCATACCAGCAACCGTATCGATGTGTATCTGGGTGCACGATTGTTCAAGCACCTGTTGTCACTACCCATCAGCTACTTTAAAGCGCGGCGGGTGGGCGACACTGTCGCACGGGTACGGGAATTGGACACGATTCGCCAGTTTATTACCGGCTCCAGCCTCAGTGTCATCATTGACCTGTGTTTTACGGTGCTGTTTTTTGTGCTGATGTACTTTTACAGCCCCCGGCTAACGTGGATCGTACTGGGGTCGATACCTTTTTATATCGCTCTGTCCCTGTTGATCACGCCGGTGTTGCGACAACGCCTGCAACAAAAATTCGAGCGCGGCGCCGAGAACCAGGCCTTCCTCGTTGAGTCTATCAATGGTATGGATACTCTCAAGTCCATGGCGGTTGAGCCGCAAATGCAGCGCCACTGGGAGGATCAGTTAGCGGGCTATGTGAGCTCGTCATTCAAGGCGCTTAATCTGGGCAATATCGCAAACCAGACTGCCGGGTTTATCAATAAAGTCACCACTATCCTGATACTCTGGGCGGGCGCCGGCCTGGTCATTGGCGGTGCGCTATCGGTCGGCCAATTGATTGCGTTCAATATGCTGGCCGGCAGGGTCAGTGGGCCGGTGCTGCGACTGGTGCAACTGTGGCAAGACTTCCAGCAGGCCGGTATCGCCATTGCGCGGCTAGGGGATATACTCAATACGCCGACTGAATCCGGCCACAATCCCAATCGAACCACCTTGCCGGAGATTCAAGGCGGCATCCAGTTCGACCACCTGTGTTTTCGCTACCAGGCCGATAGCGCAGATGTCTTACACGACATCTGCCTGAACATAGAGCCCGGTGAGGTCATCGGCATCGTTGGCCATTCGGGTTCCGGCAAGAGCACCCTGACCCGCTTGATTCAACGGCTATATACACCGAACCAGGGCCGCTTGCGAATCGATGGTGTCGACACCTCTCTGGTGCAGGCCGCCTGGCTCAGACGCCAGATCGGCGTCGTGCAGCAGGAGAGCTTCCTGTTTAATCGCTCGGTAAAAGACAATATCGCGCTGGCAGATCCAGGGCTGGATATTGAGCACGTGATTGCCGCGGCAAAAATCGCCGGTGCCCACGAATTTATCAGCGAGCTGCCCGAGGGCTACGATACCATCGCCGGTGAGCAGGGATGTATTTTCTCCGG
>CBDUUA010000509.1:0-1778 GCA_965370135.1 uncultured Cellvibrionales bacterium | reverse complement strand
ACATCGTCGAATCCAGTGGAACCAGACGAGCCTGTGCTAACCGGATAGGCATGGATGCAACCAGGGCGGCAACAATATCCGCAAACGGCATAGACTTACCTTCGATTTCAAATATCTTATCACCCCAGCGCTGTGTCATCAGCTCTGGCGTCCACTTGGAGGCTGCCAGTTCTTTCAGTCCGCCCCGGATAATGGCGGGCCGCCCCGGGTTGGCGTATTCCTCGATAAAGCGCTTGTAGCTGATGTCGGTAAGAACATCGGCATCCTGAAAATGTTCAAAAGGATATGCGGGGGCATCGTTTTTATTGGGTTCGTTTGGGTTGGTGTCGAGTGCTACATTGGCCTGTTGGGGCATGTTGTCTTTTCTCTAGAGGTGTTTACTCGTGCTTATCAGATTCAAATTATTGATGACTTGGCCGTAAAAAGCCAACTGAATCAGTCGCACAAATGAGGGTATTGTATAGATATGCCCGACCCGTTACATGGTTTCTCCAGCTTATCGCTAAAAGTTTGATTTATGACATATTAAGGCGGATTTAGAAAAGCATCGACGGTGGGAAATAACCTGATCTACTTGCTATGGATTGCTTTCATGGGAGTTGGCTTCCACAGGGGCATATACCGTAAAGTACTAAAAAATAGCCTGCATAGTACAAAACGATAGAAAGGGATCTGATTCAGGAGAGTACAATAGGGCTATTGGTGTATGACACCAATAGCTGTCCATGTAGACAGTAGGGGCGCTGAACGGCAGCAGGCTGTTACAGCGCCCTTTGTTGTTTTGTGCAGGCAGTTTATATGGATATTTTTATTACTGGTGCTACCGGGTTTGTCGGCTCTGCTCTTTGCCAGACACTGGCGGCAAGAGGGGACAAGCTGACGGCGCTCTCGCGTCAGGTAAATACTGCGCAAGAGCGCGCTGGTGCGCCGCTCACGGTGGTGTCGTCACCAGCGGTGCTGCGCTACACATCGGCAGATGCCGTGATTAATCTGGCCGGGTTACCGGTGGCGGGTAGATTGTGGAGCGAAAGTCGAAAAAAAGCGCTCTATGCCAGCCGGGTCGACCTGACCCACCAACTTGTCGAAGCAATGGCGCAGCGGGAACATCGGCCGAAAGTGTTGATTTCGGCGTCCGCGGTGGGCTATTACGGTGATTGTGGTAGCCGGCTGGTCGATGAAAACACCAAACCTCATCCGGAATATACCCATGAGTTGTGCTCGGCATGGGAGCAGGCGGCGCTGCGCGCCGAGGAACTGGGCATTCGTGTGTGTATTGTTCGCATCGGTCTGGTGTTGGGGCCCAATGGTGGCTTACTCAAGCAGATGTCGACACCTTTTCGCCTGGGCCTGGGTGGCAGACTGGGATCGGGTGAGCAGTGGATGAGCTGGATTCACCGGGATGACCTGGTGCGCGCGATCCTGTATTTGTTGGACCGTGGCACCCTGCGCAGCGTATTCAATGCCACCGCGCCCAATCCTGTGCGCAATCGCGATTTCAGCCAGATATTGGCGCGACAATTGCGGCGGCCGGCACTACTGCCGCTACCGGCAGCATTGCTACGTGTGAGTCTGGGCGAAATGTCCCGCCTGTTGCTAGGTGGTCAACGAGTGCTGCCTCGAAGACTGCAGGACGGAGGCTTTGAATTTCACTATCCTGATTTTACAGCCGCGCTGCAGGACATCATTACTTAGGCTGAAGCTTGCTGAGCAATCCTTCCAGCAGATCTATCGGCAGCGGGAACACAATGGTCGAACTTTTCTCCCCGGCAATTTCGGTT
>CBDUUA010000508.1:0-1808 GCA_965370135.1 uncultured Cellvibrionales bacterium | reverse complement strand
CAGCAAAATCCAGCCGGCCGAGCCGCGCTTGAGTTGCCGTTTGGCGAGAAACTCCTTATCGACATGGTGGCGGGATGGGTCCTTGGCCATACTGGCACGGTGTTGTTTATCCAGTTTATCTTCAGACATAATGAAATCCTCTTGAGCTTGTTGTATTTGTTAGTTCCCTGCGATCTTTAAAGCCACTTCTTTTCTATTGAATGCACCGCTTGTTGTTATTGATATTGATATTGATATTGATATTGTTATCGTCAATTCCCGAAGGCCTTCGAACGAGTCGTTCAGCCGCTATAAATTTGTAACCCATCCATCCTACCCCAGTTGTGGCTGGAAAGCATTCAATTATATGCCCGCTATAGGCGACAAAGCCAAACCGGGTGGCCGGTAGTAAGTCGGTCCCAGTTTTTTCGCTAACTGCAGCAACGCACTGCGCAGACCTTCTTCCAGGGTCGGGTGATAGAAGGGCAGCCGCAGGGCATCGCCAACCGACCATTGCGCCGTCAACCAGGCGGCAATGAGATGCGCCAGGTGCTCGGCCTGGGGGCTTACCAGTTCTGCTCCCAGCAGCATGCCCGTGCTGTCGGCGTACAAGCGCAGTACACCGCCACCGCCTCCGGCCAGTACCACACGACCCTGCCCCGCCAATGGCACCTCGGCTATCAGCGCTGAGTGAATATCCAGCTCTGCATAGCGACAACCCACCGTCGCCAACTGCGGCTGGGTAAAGGTGATTTGCAGGGGCACCCGCCGCTGATAGGCATTCAATTGGGGAAAGGTCAGCGCATTGCGGGCGGCAATTTGCCCCTCATCGACGGCCTCGTGCAACAATGCCGCACCGCCGGCACTGTCACCCGCTATGAACACCGGCAGATCACCTAATTGCAAACTGGTCGGGTCGACGCTACGCCCTGTCAACAAGGGCGCCATATCGAGATGATCGAGGTTGTCGCAGCGGCCCGCCGATAGCAGCACGTGCTCGGTTCGGTGGCGCTGATCGGCATAGCTAACTTCAAAGCAGCTGCCGTGATCCTGCAACCGGGGGCTGTGTCCCAGGGATAGGGAAAGTCCCGCCAGCGCGGTGCCGGCGTGGCGAATAGCGGCGGGATCGGTGAGGCAGCCCAGTCGCTGCTGCATATCGACACCGTAGACGCGGCTGCCGAGTAGCCCACATGCCTGGCCAAGTTCCAGGCCGATACTGCCCAGGCCCAGCACGGTCAGCTCCGGCGGCACGGTGGCCAATTCGAAGAAGCGCTCGCTATCGAGCAGTCGCTGCGCCATGCCCCGCCACGGGGCGGGCCAGACCGGCCGCGAACCCACCGCCAGGATAATTGCGCGGGCCGTGATGCGCTCCCCGTCGACATCAATGGTGTTGGCATCGATCATGCGGGCGCTACCGCGTATGAAATGGCCTTCACTCAGTTGCAGCGTTTGCTGCCGCATGTGATTGCTGAAGTGATCGCGAAGGCGACGCACCTCTGTCATTACCGCCTGGCCGTCGATCGGTAGCTGGGGGTCGCCGGCCATCAGGCCGCGGGCGTTGAATGCGCACAGTTGGCGATAGTGGCCCGCTATTTCGACCAGGGCCTTGGAGGGCATACAGCCCACCCTGGCGCAGGTGGTACCCAGTGCACCTTTGTCGATCAGCAGAAAATCGTCGGTGTGTTGCCGGATCAGCTTGAGTGCGCTGATACCGGCGGAGCCGGCCCCGATGATTGCGATATCAACATGGTGTGGAGGCATGGTTAAACCTGGGTTCCATCAAACCTTGTCGCACAGGATTTCCGGGCGCGGCTGCGGAATCACCACCT
>CBDUUA010000507.1:0-1810 GCA_965370135.1 uncultured Cellvibrionales bacterium | reverse complement strand
TCCAGCTTGGCCAGTTTTTCCGCCGGGCTCTCGCTTGCCTGGCCGCCACTGCGTACGGCCTGGGCTCGCTCGATGGCAGCCTGGGCTGGGTCTTGTGCCGCTTTTTTGGCGCTGCTGCGCTCTATGGCCCCCTGGATCACTGTATTTTTGTGATCGCGGCCGGCCGCCTTGGCTCGCTTCGCCTTGGCGCTGCGGGCCTTGCGGCGGGCTTCTTTTTCCGCCTGCTCGTGCTCGAGTCGCTGCTGGCGGGCTTCGAACCGGGTCTTGGCTACTTCGGAGCGCTGGTTATCGTGCTTTTGTTTGGTGATCTGGGCTTTGGACGCGCGATAATATTGCACCAGGGGAATATTGCTGGGGCAAGCATAAGAGCAGCAGCCGCATTCGATACAGTCGAACAAATTGTGCGCTTCAAGTTTTTCGAATTCCTTGCCCCGGGCAAACCAATACAGTTGTTGCGGTAACAGCGAAACCGGGCAGGCAAGGGCGCACATGCCGCAGCGAATGCAAGCCACAGCCGGACTCTCTTCCGGCAGCTCTGCCCTGGACGGAGCCAGAATGCAGTTGCTGGTTTTAACGATGGGGATGTCGGTAGTTTCTATGGCGAAGCCCATCATCGGGCCGCCCATGATCAGCCGAGTCGCGACCGCCGTATCCAGTTGGCAGTGATCGAGCAGGTGTTGAATCGGGGTGCCCAGTAAAACCTGGTAGTTGCCGAGTTTTTTAAAGCCCTCCCCGGTCACCGTGGTAATGCGGGAGATCAAGGGTTCGCCGTGAACGACGGCTCGATACACCGCCGCAGTGGTGCCGACATTCTGCATGACAACGCCGATATCTGCCGGCAGGCCACCGCTGGGGACTTCCTTGCCGGTAATAATCTGGATTAGCTGCTTCTCTCCACCGGAAGGATATTTGGTGGGAAAGCTGACAATGTCTATGCCGCTGCCCGCAGCGGCGCGCCGCATGATGTCGATAGCCCTGGGCTTGTTGTCCTCGATGCCGATCAAGGTTTCGCCGGGGCAGATCAGGTGGTTCAAAATCTCCGCGCCGGCGATGATTTGAGCCGCCCGCTCCTGCATCAAGCTGTCATCGGCGGTAATGTAGGGCTCGCACTCGGTGCCGTTGATGATCAGTGACTCGATAGGTTTATCGGTGGCGAGTTTGACCGCGGCGGGAAAGCCGGCACCGCCCATGCCGACAATGCCGGCTTGGCGAATGATGTCTAACAATTGTGCCTTGTTGAGTGCAGTGTAGTCACGGGCGCCGTGGCGCGGCAGCCATTCATCCCTGCCGTCGGGCTCGAGGGTGATGCACACAGCGCTCATGCCCGAGGGGTGGGGTACCGCATGCAGACCAATAGCGGTGACAGTGCCTGAGGTCGGGGCGTGCACCGGCGCCGAGACAAAACCTGCGGCGCCGGCAATGGCCTGGCCTTTGAGCACCCGGTCGCCGACCGCCACCAGGGGCTTGGCGGGGGCGCCAATATGCTGTCCCAGCGGCAGCACCAGTTTGTCGGGCAGGGGCAGATTCTGTATCGGGCCACCCAGGGACTGGATTTTGTTTTCCGGGGGATGAATGCCCCCCGGAATACTGTGGACTCGGTGCATCAGGCAGCTACCTCACGATCGCTGGCAATGACCTGTGTCGAGATCCGGGCCGAGTCCTGGGGCAGCTGCCAGGCCCAGTTCTGCAAGGTCGTCGGCAGCGGCAGCATATCGATGCAATCCACCGGGCAGGGCTCAACACACAGGTCGCAGCCGGTGCATTCGCTGGTGATCACGGTGTGCATATGCTTGGCGGCCCCGAGGATGGC
>CBDUUA010000506.1:0-1877 GCA_965370135.1 uncultured Cellvibrionales bacterium | reverse complement strand
TTGGGCGCGATTGTACACCTCAATCCACGGGCTCTGCCCCTGGGGTGAAAAAAAATGGGCAAAACCCATCCTGGGCGTACAATACCCTGCCCTGATACCATCATAAGGCAAAGGCCAGCAATGACTGACACCGATACCTGCATACGCTTTTCCACTCGCGAGCAGATTGCCTGGATAACACTGGACAATCCCGCCAGGCACAACGCGCTGACCGTGGCGGATATCAATAGCTTTATCGCGCATCTCGACGCTGTTGCAGAAACCCCGGCAATACGAGTACTGGTGGTAACCGGCAGTGGCGACAAAACCTTTTGTGCCGGCGCCTCGCTGGAGGAGCTATCCCGCGGAACCTTGAGCAGCCAGCACTTCGAGGGGCTGACCGACAAATTGGCATCCTTGCCCATTCCCACCCTCTGCGCCCTCAACGGCAGCGCTTTTGGTGGCGGCGCCGAGATGGGCCTGTGTTGCGACTTCCGCATCGGCGTACACGGCATGCGCTTAATGGTGCCCGCCGCTCGATTCGGCCTGTGCTATCCACCAAGTGGTATTCAACGCTATGTGCAAAGCCTCGGTCTCACTGCGGCAAAGCGCCTGCTGGTCATCAGCGAGGAGTTCGATAGTGACTCGCTGCTTGAGCTGGGCTACCTGACCCACCTGGTCGAGCCGACTGCCTTGCAATCCACTACCGAACAACTGGCGGAGTCGATATGTGGGCTCGCGCCCCTCGCCGTCAGCGCGATGAAACAAATCTGTGATCAGTCGGCCAGCGGTTCACTGGATGAAGCCGCGGCCCGGATCCTGGCCGAGCGCTGCCATCATTCCAGCGATTTGCAGGAGGGCCTACGCGCCAGACAGGAAAAACGCAGCCCGGTATTCTTCGGACGTTAAGCAATCGGACACATCATCATGAATCATGAGCAGCCCCTGGCCTTCGACAACAGTTATGCGCAACTTCCCGAGCGGTTTTACGCACGCCAGTTGCCGACACCGGTGTCTAAACCCGGTCTTATCCGCGTCAACCGCGCCCTGGCTCAACACCTGGGAATTAATCCCGACTGGCTGGCATCTGAAGCCGGCATCCAGGTGCTTGCCGGCAACCGGGTGCCGGCAGGCGCGGCAGCCATTGCCACCGCCTACGCCGGCCACCAATTTGGTAGCTGGAACCCGCAACTGGGAGACGGTCGCGCCATCTTGCTCGGTGAATTGATCGCCACCGACGGCGAACGCTATGACCTGCAACTCAAGGGATCGGGCCCCACACCCTACTCTCGCGGCGGCGATGGCCGGGCGCCGATCGGCCCGGTTTTGCGCGAATATATTGTCAGTGAAGCCATGGCCGCACTGGGTGTGGCCAGCACCAGGGCGCTGGCGGCGGTGACTACCGGCGATTGGCTGATGCGCGACGGCGCAGTACCCGGCGGTATCATTGCGCGGGTTGCCCGGAGTCATATCCGCATCGGCACCTTCCAGTTTTTCGCCGCGCGGCAGGACACCGAGGCGCTTCGCCTGCTGGCGGATCATGTCATCCAGCGCCACTACCCGGCAGCGGCCCAGGCCGACCAGCCGTACCGGGCCCTGCTCGACGGGGTGGTTGGCCAACAGGCCAGGCTCATCGCCAGTTGGCAACTACTGGGCTTTATTCACGGCGTGATGAACACCGACAATATGTTGTTGTCCGGGGAAACCATCGATTACGGCCCCTGCGCCTTCATGGACAGCTTCCACCCGGACACCGTGTTCAGCTCGATCGACCGCGGCGGACGCTACGCCTATAGCAATCAGCCCGGCATCGCCTACTGGAATCTCGGCGCCCTCGGCCAGGCTCTGCTGCCCTTGCTGGACGACGACCAGGATCGCGCCGTGGCCTCCGCACAGGA
>CBDUUA010000505.1:0-1893 GCA_965370135.1 uncultured Cellvibrionales bacterium | reverse complement strand
GACCTGATATGCAGGTTCAAACCCTGAATAGAGCTATGCCCGCGGTCATCCTGATATTGCTGGCGGCACTGGTGCTGGTATTTGGCTTGTGGGTGCTGGAGCGAAGTCGCAACATGCCCGCGGTGCAAGCCGATGCCGGTGAAGGCCAGACTGCCGGGCAGATCCGGTATGACTGGAAGATGGTGACCACCTGGCCGCGCAACTTTCCCGGGCTGGGTACTACTCCCCAGCGCTTCGCCGAGTGGGTTGCCCTGATGAGCGCCGGTCGTATCACTATCCAGGTCTATGGCGCAGGTGAGGTG
Source organism: uncultured Cellvibrionales bacterium (assembly GCA_965370135.1). GTDB lineage: Bacteria > Pseudomonadota > Gammaproteobacteria > Pseudomonadales > JAHEGP01 > JAHEGP01. Next base: position 1,591 of record CBDUUA010000505.1, on the reverse strand, counting down.
GTGCCCGCCATGGAAGTCTTTGATGCGGTATCCCGGGGTACCGCAGAAATGGGTCATGGCGCCGCCTATTACTGGGGTGGCAAGCTGCCGGTAGCGCCATTTTTTACCACCGTGCCCTTTGGCCTCACGGCCCAGGAGATGAACGGCTGGCTGCACCACGGTGGTGGCCTCGAGCTCTGGCGCAAAGCCTATGCGCCCTTTAACCTGGTGCCGCTGGCGGCCGGCAATACCGGGGTGCAAATGGCGGGCTGGTTTAATCGCGAAATTCACAGTCTGGCGGACCTGAAGGGTCTTAAAATGCGTATCCCCGGCCTGGCGGGCAAGGTGTTCGAGCGCGCCGGTGGCAGTGCCGTCACCCTGGCGGGTGGCGAAATATATACCTCGCTGCAAACCGGGGTGATCGATGCCACTGAGTGGGTGGGGCCTTATAACGACCGCGCTTCCGGGCTGCACGAGGTGGGTAAGTACTACTATTATCCCGGTTGGCACGAGCCGGGACCGACCCTGGAGCTAATCGTGAACAAGCAGGCCTGGGACAGCTTGCCCCCGGACTTGCAGCAGATTGTGACCATCGCCGCACGGGCGGCCAACCAGGATATGCTGGATGAATACACCGCGCTCAATAACCAGGCGCTGCAGGATCTGATCGAAAACCACGGCGTACAATTGCGCAAGCTACCCGATACCGTGTTGGCACAGCTAAAGCGAATTTCCGGGGAAGTGCTTGCGGAAATGGCGGCCGAAGATCCCCAGGTAGCAGAAGTCTACCAGTCGCTCCAGACATTCCAGCAGAATGTTAAACAGTATCACCGAATTTCCGAAAAAGCCTATCTGGAAGCGCGGGACTGAAAATTCCCGCGTTGGCAGGACTCACCGCAGGATTGACCAATATAATGCACGTCGCCGCTCGCTATGCCTTCCAATTCGCCATATTTCAACTTAAGTTGACCTGTTTATAGAATTCTGTGCTCCTTGGATTCAATGAATGTTAACTAAATGCAGTGGTTTTCGCAGGGTGTTATCAGATAACCATCGCTGACTGCTATTTCCTGATCCGGGAGATAATCCAGTGCATTGAGTCCTGATGCGGCAGCTCGTACCCTATATTGCAATAGATCGGGTGCGGCCGTTGTCGTCGATGGCGACAAAGATAAACATTCCCTCGGTCACTTTGGTGGTGGTAATTTCGCTGGAGTAAGTGGCCCACACCTCGATGTTGATCTCGACGGAGCTGTGGCCAACGGCAATTATCTCGGCATGACAACTAACCACGGCGCCGACTCGCACCGGCACCATAAAACTCATGCGGTCGATGGCGACTGTCGCAACGCGGCCCCGGGCTCTTTTGCTGGCGGCAACACCCCCCGCCAAATCCATTTGTGAGACCAGCCAGCCACCAAAGATATCGCCGTTGGCGTTGGTGTCTTTTGGCATGGCGATAGTTTGCAGAACCAGCTCACCCGACGGCACGGGGCTCGAATCGATTGCGGCCATGTTGATGCTTCCTGTAGTGAGAGTATTATTTTTTTTAGTAGATTGTTATGCGCCTATTGTTATCCATAAACTAGCTGCGGTAGCCAGGTGGCAAGCT
>CBDUUA010000504.1:0-1924 GCA_965370135.1 uncultured Cellvibrionales bacterium | reverse complement strand
AAAGACATGGTGCTGTTTCGCATCGAGGACAATGTGGGCATCATCACCCTCAATCGTCCGGACAAGCTCAATGCGGTTAGTTGGGAGCTGGCGGAGGAACTGGCGGCACTATTTCGCTCCCTACAGGATAACGACGAGGTTCGCGCAATTGTTTTGACTGGCGCGGGTCGTGCTTTTTGTGCCGGCGGCGATGTCGATTTCCTGACCGGGGATAGCGACCGCCCGATGCCGGGTACCTCGGATGCCTCGCGCCCTATCCCTCGCTCCCAGCGCAAAACCCCCGGCGGTCCTTTCGTCGATGTGGTTCGTCAAATTGTGGCGGTGGATAAGCCGGTTATCGCTGCTATCCAGGGTGCGGCCGTGGGTGCGGGCCTGGGTTATTCGATCGCCTGTGACCGCCGTTTTGGCGACACCACTACCAAGATGTCCGCCATCTTTACCAATGTCGGGGTATCGCCGGATTGTGGTGTTTCCTGGTTTCTGCCGCGGCTGGTGGGTTTCTCCACGGCGCTGATGATGGTAGAGACTGCAAAAATCTTCAAGGCTGAAGAGTGCAAGGAGATGGGCTTGCTGGATGAACTGGTGCCTGCAGGTACGGCGCTGGAAGCGGCGCTGGAATATGCCAAAATGATCGCCCAGCGCGCCAGTGTAGCGGTGGATATGGCACGGCGCCTGATCCATATGTCGCAAGTGTGCACGCTGGATGAGATCCTCGATTACGAAGCGGTGGCAGGCACTATGGTGGCCTCGGCCCTCGACGCCAAAGAGGGCACACTGGCGTTTATGGAGAAGCGCAAGCCGGTGTTTAAAGGGATCTAATGGTACCAACTCGGGTGAGAGCCAAAAGCTAAAAGAATACAAAACTACAGGAATAATAAAATGACTCAATTCAGTCTGCGCCTGGATATGCGAGCACCGGCATTCGCGAACACGCCGGACGATCTCTACGGCATCGGCATCGAGATGGCGGCCTGGGCTGATCAGCACGGTTTTGCCGAGTGCATGTTGTCCGAGCACCACGGAGCCGACGATGGCTATCTGCCTTCACCGCTGGTCTACGCTGCGGCAATTGCCGCTCGCACGCGGAAACTTCGCATTCGCATCTCTGCCCTGGTGTTGCCATTGCACGATCCCTTGCGCATTGCCGAGGATGTGGCGGTGCTGGATCGTATCAGTGGTGGTCGTGCCGAGCTGGTGGTGGCCGCCGGTTTTCGGCCTTCGGAGTTCGCCATGTTCGACCGCTCGCTGGCGGACCGGGGTGAGCTGATGGAGGAGGGCGTGGCAACCCTCAAGCGCGCCTGGGCCGGCGAGCCATTCGACTACCGCGGTCGCAAAGCATGGGTGACGCCGACGCCAATTCAGCAGCCCCATCCACCCTTGTTGTTGGGGGGATCAAGCAACGTAGCAGCACGACGTGCCGCCCGAATCGGTGACGGCTTTGTGCCCGCAGTACCGGAACTCTACCCGGTTTACCTGGCTGAGTGTGACAAGCTGGGGGTGACCCCGGGTGAGCAGCGCAGCATAGGTCCCGCCGCCGTGTTTGTGGCTGAAGATCCAGACCGAATGTGGGCGCAGATTGCACCCCACGTACTGCATGAAACCAATTCCTACGCGCGCTGGTATGCCGAGTTGGGAACGGCGGGCCCTTACCAGCCGATTGAGGATGCCGATGGCCTGCGCGAGGCGGGCATTTATCAAGTCCTGACGCCGGAGCAGTGTATCGAATTGGCCCAGGGCCTGGGTGACAACGGCTGGCTGTTGATTCAGCCACTGTTGGGCGGTCTGGATCCCAGGATCGGCTGGGAAAGTCTCGAGCTGCTCGGGGAGAAGGTTTTGCCCGCTTTACTGTAAGGTTCGATACTCGATATCGTCACATCTGCCCCCTCAAGGTGATGCCGGACTACAAGAGGGCGGTATGTAGGTT
>CBDUUA010000503.1:0-2028 GCA_965370135.1 uncultured Cellvibrionales bacterium | reverse complement strand
ACCCAGGTTTTAAGTACATGGGTCCCGGCCAACACAACGCCGGGATGACGGGGAAAAACAACTCCGGGATGACAGTGATTTAGGGACCTGCGGCCGCTTGGGGCCTTAAGCAAGTTCCATTCAACTATGCCACGGTCTCCTGCCAGCTCAACCAACCCTCGCGACCCGGAGTGGCTCGCAGCGCAATAGCCCCCCGGGGCAGCGCGTCGAGGTCGGTAGCCTGTAGCAGGTTTTGCAAGGGCTGGAACTGAATCCCCCTGGCACGGGCGCGGGTCAGCAGATCGCGGAATAAATCGATCCTGGCGATACCTTCAACCTCGGCGTGGATGGTGTAGACGTTGAGCTTGCCCGGCACAATCGCATCCAGGATATGATCGTTGAAGTTGTGGTCGTCAACACCGCCGCTGCCGATGATTTCGTCATAGGTGGGCAGCGTCACCGGAATCTGCGGCGCCATCTCCACCCCCGCCACCACCGGGATGAAAATACTGTCGCCACGACAGTCGCTATTATAGTCAAAACCCAAATCATTTTTCACGCCGATAGTGGCCTCGGTCGCACGCCAACCCGCTACCGCCGTGGTGCGAATGGGCTGGTCGACCAGCTGCGACAGCACCTCGCAGCCGCGGCCGATAGATGCCGCCATCTCCTGTTCAGTCATGTGGTCGATGCGGGTTTGCCAGCGGTGGTGGTCCCAGGCATGGAAGCCGATTTCATGGCCTTGTTGCGCCGCCTCGGCAATCGGCTCTCCGGCCTTGTCGGCGATGATGGGACCCGGCCAGAAAGTGCCGCGCAGTAATATATCGAGCCCATACAAACTGGCGGCATTGGAGCGCAGCATTTTCCACAGGAAAGTCGGCCGCAGCAGGCGCCACAGGTGGCGCCCCATATTGTCCGGCCCGACGGAAAAATAAAAGGTGCCCACAATGTCGTGTTGTTGCAGAACCTGTAGCAGGCCGGGCACACCCAACCGCGTGCCGCGCAAGGTGTCGACATCGATGCGCAGACCGACCGGAATGGGTTTACCCGCGGCAGCCACTAATTCGAGCTTTCCAGCGCCGACTCGAGAAAGAAATCCAGGGTCTCGGCAACGCTCTGCTCGATAGAGATCACCGGCTGCCAATCGATATAGCGCTTGGCATTGCGAATGCTGGGGCGACGATGTTGCACATCCTGGTAGCCCTCGCCATAGTAGGCGGCACTCTCTATTTTTATGAAACCGGCGAAGGGGGGAAACTTGTCGCGCTGCGGATGGGCTTCAAATTTCTCCAGCAGGATATTGGCCAACTCCTCAATACTAGCCTCGTTGTCGGGATTGCCGATATTGATGATCTTGCCGTCACAGCGGCCGCCATCGTTGTCGATAATGCGGTACAGGGCCTCGATGCCCTCCGAGATATCGGTAAAGCAGCGTTTCTGGCGACCGCCATCGATCAATTTGATCGGCGTGCCTTCCATCAGGTTGAGAATGAGCTGGGTAATGGCGCGGGAACTGCCGATGCGTGCGGAATCGAGGCTGTCGAGCCGCGGCCCGATCCAGTTAAAGGGGCGAAACAGGGTGAACTCCAGGCCGTGCTTATCGCCATAGGCCCAGATAACTCGATCCAGCAACTGCTTGCTGGCGGAGTAGATCCAGCGCTGCTTGTTGATCGGCCCCAATACCAACTGGGAGTTATCTTCGTCAAAGTAGGGCTCCTGGCACATGCCGTAGACTTCCGAGGTCGACGGAAAGATCACTCGCTTGCGGTACTTGGCACAGAGCTTGATGATATTCAGGTTTTCCTCGAAATCCAGCTCGAACACTCGCAGCGGATTGCGGGTATATTCAATCGGCGTGGCAATGGCGACCAGCGGCAGGATCACATCGCACTTCTTGATGTGGTATTCCATCCATTCACCGTGGATGCTGATGTCGCCCTCCACATAGTGAAAATCATCGTGGTGTAGCAAACGCTCGATGGCGCTGGAAGAGATATCCATGCCGTAGACTTCAAACTTGCCGCTGCGCAACAAGCGCTCGGTCAAGTG
>CBDUUA010000502.1:0-2043 GCA_965370135.1 uncultured Cellvibrionales bacterium | reverse complement strand
CAGAAGCAGTGGCCAATATTCCCGCCACCGCCCATATCCTCGGCGGCACTGCAATTGGCAGCGATGCGAGCAACGGTGTCATAGACAGCGATCATCGCCTGTTCGGCTATCAGAATTTTCTGGTCTGTGACGGCGCGGCGATGCCGGCCAATCCCGGGGTAAACCCAAGCCTGACAATAACCGCTATGGCAGAGCGAGCCATGGCCCGTGTGGAAGATAAAGCCAATTAAAGACAGTTGACGTTTCCGTGGAAACATTTTCATGCACTCTGCTTTCAGTACCGGCTGCTTTCAGTACCGGTATCAACGCACATAATAATCCAGTGCGTTTGGACTGAACTGAACTCGATGGCGTTAATGGTGGATGTAAACTGATAAGGCTTCAATCAGATAAACATCGGTCGGCGCGCGTCCTACTCTGCTTTTATCACGAAAATACTGCGCCGACCCTTGCTGCTATCACTTCGCCTTGGAAAGATAGAACTCGGTCAACTTGTCCACCGACCAGGAGTCGGGGGTCTGGCTCGGAGGGTAGTGCTCAAAGGTTTGCAGGAACTGCGCCGTGGTCGCCAGTCCGAGGTAGACATACGGGGCTTTATCGACCATCCAATCCCAGTAAGTATTGGAATTGTGATCCGCGCGCTCATAAGGGTCGCGGCGCAAGTTGAAGATCTTGGGCAGCCGCAGGATGACAAAAGGCTCAGCCCAGAGCGCCATGGTTTTAGCACGATTTTCAGCATAGACTATTTTCCAGTCGCCGACCCGCACCCCCACGGGCATGCCCCCATCATCCAGGTAGTGGAACACCTGGCGCGGACCTTGCTTCTGCTCGCCGGTGAGGTAGGGCAGGAAGTTGTAGCCGTCCAGATGCAGTTTGGCGCTCTTTTTGCCGACGCTGGTGCCGCTCTTCAATTTGCCGACGATATCCGGCTCGCCCGCTGCCGCTAAAAACGTCGGTACCCAATCGAGGTGCGACATGATTTGGGTCGATATCTGCCCTGGAGCGATCTTGCCCGGCCAACGCACCATGGCAGGCACCCGGTAAGCGCCCTCCCAGTTGGTATTCTTCTCGCTGCGGAAGGGGGTGATGCCGGCATCGGGCCAAGTATTGAAATGCACGCCGTTGTCGGTGGAGTACATGACGATGGTGTTGTCGGCAATCTCCAGGGTATCGAGTTGGTCCAGTAGTTTACCGACCAAATCGTCGTGGTCCATCATGGTGTCATTGTAAAAGCCCTGGCCGGAGCGGCCCAGTGACGACGCTTTGGTGTGGGTCCTGAAATGCATACCGGTGGTATTGACCCAGACAAAGAACGGCTTGTTATCGCTGTGGGCCTTGCCGATGAACGTCTGCGCAGCGGCTATGAATTCGCCATCGGCGGTCTCCATGCGCTTGCGGGTCAAGGGACCTGTGTCTTCGATTTTGCCGTCCGCGTAGGAGTGAATCACACCACGGGGACCAAACTGCTTGCGAAACGCCGGATTCTTGGGGTAGTCGGGGTCTTCCGGCTCTTCCTCGGCATTGAGGTGATAGAGGTTACCCAAAAACTCATCGAAGCCGTGATTGGTCGGCAGGTATTGATCCTTGTCTCCCAGGTGATTCTTGCCGAATTGACCGGTGCGGTAACCCCGGTCCTTGAGCAGCTCGGCCAGGGTGATATCGCGATCCTGTAGACCCAGCTCGGCCCCCGGCAGACCCACTTTGGTGAGACCGGTGCGCAAGCCGGACTGGCCGGTAATAAAGGTAGAGCGACCCGCAGTACAACTCTGGTCACCATAGTAATCGAGAAAGCGTATGCCCTCGTTGGCGATACGGTCGATGTTGGGGGTGGTGTAACCCATAATGCCGTCGCTGTAGGCACTGATATTGGTGATGCCGATATCATCCCCCCAGATAACCAGGATATTGGGCTTGTCATTGCCGGCGGCATAGCCCAGCGAACAGGCTAGCAAAGCAACGAGTCCTGTTAGTATTTTTTTAGACGCGGTGATCGCGGTGTCAGCAAACATGATCCAGCCCTCTCTTTTTATTATTGCTTATGCT
>CBDUUA010000501.1:0-2051 GCA_965370135.1 uncultured Cellvibrionales bacterium | reverse complement strand
GCAATGAAGACGTCTCTACGCGCCCGCCGTATGGCGCGTCATCAAAGTCGCAATAAAGCCGGATCCAAGCTGAATCTGGTATCGCTGATGGATATATTCACCATCCTGGTGTTCTTCCTGCTGCTTAATTCCGGCGACGTGGAAGTGCTGCAAAAAGACAAGTCGATCACGCTGCCTGAGTCTGTTGCCGAGAAGATCCCCGATGCGACATTGCTGGTCATGGTCAACGAGACCGATTTGTTAGTGGCAGGCCGCCCCATGGCTAAAGTAAAAGACATATTGCGCCTGGACGGACTGACCATCCCCGCCCTGGAAGAGGAATTAAAATACCAGGCCGCCCGGCGTCCGCAGTTGACGCCGGCTGAACAGGAGAAGGGCAGGGCCGTGACGATTATGGGCGACCAGTCCATCCCCTATGCATTGCTCAAGCGCATTATGAGTACTTGTGCCGCAAACGATTACCGCAATATATCGCTGGCCGTGAACCAGGTGGCGCGGGCCGGTGGTCTGTCCGTCGGACAGGAGAGCTAGCAATGTCCGCAGCATTGACCTGGAATGAATTGCAGCTGCCCTGGGAGTCCTCTCAGCTCGAAGACCAGCGCTTCAAGTCGATCCTGCGCAACTTTCTGCTGGCCTTGTTGGCTTGCAGCATCGTCATGCCCCTGTTGCCGGTACCCGAAATCGAGCGACAGGCACAGGAGGCATTACCACCTCAGTTGGCGAAGATTGTGCTCGAGAAAAAAGAGCTTCCCAAGCCGCCGCCGGTCGTCAAGCAGCCGGAGCCCGAGAAGGTCATTGAAAAGCCCGAGCCCGTGAAGGATAAGGTTGTCGAGCCGAAGCCCCGGCCGGTCGCCAAAGTTGAACCAAAACCTGCGCGGAAGATTGAAAAAGCCAGAGAGAAAGCGGCGGTGAGTGGCTTGCTGCAATTCCAGGACGATCTCGCCGATATGCGCGACCAGATGGACCTGGCCAGGCTCGGCAGCGCGGGATTGTCCCGCGGCGAGGCCACAGCAGCTACGTTTGATCGCTCTGTCATCACCAGCCGCACCGGCAAAACCAGTGGCGGCATCAAGACCGCGACTCTGAGCAGGGAAACCGGCGGTGTAGCGCTCTCCGGCCGCAAGACCACAAGAGTCGAGAGCGATTTGGCCACCGCTACCGCCACCGCTGCCAAAAGTTCCGGGGCGAGGGCAGGTTTAAAACCGGGGCGCAGCGACGAGGAAATCCGCAAGGTCATGGATCGCAACAAGGGCGCCATCTTTTCTATTTATAACCGCGCCCTGCGCAAGGATCCTTTGCTGGTGGGGAAAATGACGGTGCAGATGGTCATCGAGCCCTCCGGTCAGGTCTCGGGGGTCAAATTACTCGGCAGTGAGCTGGGCGATCCGACCCTGGAACAAAAACTACTGGCTCGAATTCGCATGATAGTGTTTGGTGCGAAATCGGTGATGAGCACCACCCTCAACTATTCCTTTGATTTCTTGCCCTATTAATTCAGTCGTATTGAATCAGGGCTTCTACCGGGCAATCGCCGAGGCGGGAGCGTCCGTTCAGGGCTGACAGTTCGATAACGAAGGCGCAGCAGGCAACCGTGCATTGGTGGGCCCTCACCAGATCAATCGTCGCCTGGGCGGTACCCCCGGTCGCGATCAAATCATCGATCACCGCGTAGGATGCTTCCGGTACAAAAATCTCCGGGTGCGCCTCGAGTCTATCTTCCCCGTATTCCAGTTGGTAGGATTGCCCGACAACATCTCCGGGTAGTTTTCCCTGTTTGCGAATCAAGTGCAGGGGCAGGCCGGTTTTAACCGACAGTGCGGCGCCAAAGATAAATCCCCGGGACTCGATGGCCAGCAACTCGGTGGGCTGGTAGGGCGCAATAAGATCCGCAAGATGATCTATGGTGCTGGCAAAGCCCTCGGTGTGGCGGATCAGCGGGGTGATGTCCTTGAACAGGATGCCGGGTTTGGGGAAGTCCGGTACATCCCGAATCAGGCGTTCGATCGCATACTTGTCTATGGCGGCTTACTCTACGTTGTGGATGAAAAGTG
>CBDUUA010000500.1:0-2052 GCA_965370135.1 uncultured Cellvibrionales bacterium | reverse complement strand
TGGCTTGCCGATTCAGGATACTCTGCACGGCTTACATTTTAAGACAGCCAATCAGCGCAATAACGACGACTCAGCAAGCTTGGCGAAAGCTATAAGCACTCAAAGCAATGCCTGCAAAGTAACGGCTTTGTTAAGGGCACCCTTCCGGGTTTATTGGCCTTCTTGCGGAGTTTGCTCCTGGCCTAGCTGATTTAAAAACAACTTCTCCAGTGTCAGGCGAGGTGTAATCGACAACACGCTGTGACCGGCAGTTTGAATCTGCTGCAATAAAACAGGCAGATCTTCCAACTGGACCTGGCGCGACCAGCGCTGCCCCGCCTCGTGCTGATAACCTTCCAGAGGCTCGCTCGCCTCAATATAAATATCGAACACACCCCGGCTACTGCGAAATAAGTCACTGGCGGTTTTACAGGCTTCGATACGCCCCTTATCGATCAGGGCAAAGCGGTCGGCGATACGCTCCACGTCATAGAGCACATGGGAAGTAAAAAACAGCGTGCCGCCCTCGCGACGGTAATCCAGCAGAATCTCCACGACTTCGCGGCGACCGACGGGATCCAACCCTGAAAGCGGCTCATCCAGAATTAACAAGCGCGGTTTGCAGGCCATTGCATGAGCCAGGGCCGTGCGCTGGGTCATGCCCTTGGATAGATTGCGAATGCGCTTTTTAGCGGCATCGGCAATACCAAAGCGCTCTAGCCATTGGTAGCAGTGCTTTTTAATATCGGGGACATCCAGGCGATGCTGCATCACCCCCATGCGCACTAGCTCGTAGGGTGTCAGGTAATCGTATAGATAGGGATTTTCCGGCACATAGGACATGCCTTGGCGCGCGCGCGGATCACGGGAATCGATGCCAAAAATACTGGCACTACCGGCATCGGCGCGAATGATATCCATAATAATCTTGATGGTGGTGCTCTTGCCGGCACCGTTGGCGCCGACAAAACCAAATGCCTCGCCCTCGCTGATTGTCAGTTCCACGCCATGCAGTACCTGGGCGCGCTTACTGTGCTTGCCAAAATATTTGTCTATCTGGCGAACTTCAATTGCCTTTGCCGTCACCTTTTCCTTCCCGTGCGCAACTGTACCTTGCCTCTATCATCAATATCGTAGCCAAATTGAAAAGGGTCGGTGGGAATGCTATCCAAATAGCCGTGCTGCACTAATTGCGACAGTTCGGAAACAGGCTCTCCCCGCTGCTGCTGGTAGCGCTCGGCCGCCTGCCGCAGTACCAGTAATGCATTGAGGCGGTCAATACGAGCTTGCAACAACCCCCTCATACGAGGATCGCGGCTCGCTTGCTTGAGCGCTGCAATAACACCGATGGCGGCTCGAGGATCATCCCCCATGGAATACCACTTGGCGGCAATGGCATTAAAGGACTCACGATTCACCCCCTCGGTTCGGCTCGCTGACAGTTCGACCAGCTCGGCGGCCGCCTGGTAGTTTTTATTGAAATAGTATTCGTTAAAGCCCTGGAAAAATGGCGGCATAAAGTCCCAGTAGCGGCTTTCTGTGGCGCGAGCAAGAATAAACTGTGCACGCGCTACCTCGCCCCACCAGGGCAGAATTGCCGCCGCGATATAACTATTGTCTTCCTGACGCGGATTCAAGATGGCCACTTGCTGCTGAATTTTGGCCTGCACCTCGTAGGTCAGCGCGTCCTTGACTGCCCCGCCCGTCATCATCGCCCGGAACACGCCGATATTGGCCGCCAGATAACGATCGCCACCGGCCAGCAACACTTCGATATAACCGGGCAATACAACCCGCAAAACATCGGCCTCCTGGGGCCGGGGCAGAGACTTGAGTGGCCCCAACACCAGGCCATAGAGCAACAGACCGACAGCGGCGACGGGCAGGCCACGCCAACGCAGTGCCACCATCAGGTGAACTCCCTAGCCTGGAAGCGATTGATAGCGAGCCCCAACATTACCGCAATATAGGCACCCGCCATCACCAGCGGCAAGAATAGCTGCTTGCCGTCCGGTTGCGCGCCATACAGGGCCCAGTCACGGATATCGAGTCGACTCAGGTCGGGGATAAAAA
>CBDUUA010000499.1:0-2053 GCA_965370135.1 uncultured Cellvibrionales bacterium | reverse complement strand
TACCTGCGAGACCCCAACGCCATCGACGGCGAGTGGCGAGACTACTTTGACAAGTTGCCCAGGGTCAACGGTTATTCGGCCCGGGATATTCCCCATTCCCAAATTGTCGAGCAATTCGCGCAACTGGGTCGCCGTCGGTCTTGCGCCCAGGCCGAAGAAAGTCTCAGCACCAGCTATGAGCGCAAGCAGGTTCATGTTGTCGAGTTGATCGATGCCTATCGCCAGCGCGGCCATCAACATGCGCAGCTGGACCCGCTGGGTTTATTGCAGCGCGAGCCGGTACCCGATCTCGATCTTCATTTTTACGGCCTGACTGGCGCCGACCTGGACACAGTCTTCCAAACGGGTACTCTCAGCATCGGCCAGCCAGAGGCCAGCCTGGGCACAATTGTCGAAGCCCTCGAAAAAACCTACTGCGCGACCGTGGGTGCGGAATTTACCCATATTGTGGTAACCGATGAGCGCCAATGGATACAAAGCCGCATGGAGTCCGTGCGCTCGGCGCCGCAGTGGAGTGACGCGGTCAAGCAGCATTTGCTGGAGCGATTGACGGCAGCGGAGGGACTGGAAAAGTTCCTTGGCTCCAAATATCCCGGCACCAAGCGCTTTGGGCTGGAAGGTGGCGAGAGCCTGATCCCGCTAATGGACGAACTCATACAGCGCGCCGGCTCCTATGAAGCGCGAGAAGTCGTTATTGGTATGGCCCACCGGGGGCGTCTCAATGTGCTGGTTAATATTTTCGGCAAGAATCCAGCCGATTTGTTCGATGAATTTGAAGGCAAGGCGACCTACCACGGTTCAGCGGATGTTAAGTACCACCAGGGCTTTTCCTCCAATGTCATGACCCCGGGAGGTGAACTGCACCTGGCGCTGGCCTTTAACCCGTCTCACCTGGAAATCGTCGGTCCGGTGGTTGAGGGCTCGGTGCGCGCCAGGCAGGATCGGCGTGGTGATGAGGAGCGGGAACAGGTTATTCCCCTTATTCTGCACGGTGATTCGGCCTTTGCCGGCCAGGGCGTGGTCATGGAGACCTTCCAGATGTCCCAGACCCGGGCCTATGGCACCGGTGGCACTATCCATCTCGTGATCAATAACCAGGTGGGATTTACCACCAACCTGCGTGAGGATGTGCGCTCAACGGAGTACTGTACCGACATTGCCAAGATGGTGCAGGCGCCCATTTTTCACGTCAACGGCGATGACCCCGAGGCGGTGTTGTTTGTCACCCAGATGGCGCTGGATTTTCGCCAGGAATTCAAGCGCGATGTCGTTATCGATATGTTCTGCTATCGACGCCGGGGACATAATGAGGCCGATGAGCCCTCCGGTACCCAGCCACTGATGTACCAGCAAATTCGCAAGCAGCGCACCACCCGGGAACTGTATGCGGAAAAACTGGTTCTCGAAGGTACTATTAGCGAGGCTCAGGATAGTCAGATGGTGTCGGACTATCGCAGCTGCCTCGAGAACGGTGAGCACTGCGCCAAGAGCCTGGTCAAAGAGCCCAACACCGAATTGTTTGTGCATTGGGAGCCCTATCTCGACCACACCTGGGACATGCCGGTCGATACCCGGGTCGATGTAAAGCACCTGCAGGCGTTGATGCATCGACTCAATGAGCTGCCGGAGGATTTCTCGGTACAGGCCCAGGTGGCTAAAATCATCGAAGATCGGCGCAAAATGACCGCGGGCGCCACGCCGATCAACTGGGGTTTTGCCGAGGTCGCGGCGTATGCCACATTGTTGGACCAGGGCTATCCGGTGCGCCTGATCGGCCAGGATAGTGGCCGGGGCACCTTTTCCCACCGCCACGCCGTGTTGCATAATCAGCGCGATGCATCGATCTATGTGTCCTTGCAGCACATGGCGCCGGACCAGCCGCGCTTTACCATCCATGATGCGCTGTTGTCCGAAGAGGCGGCACTGGCTTTCGAATACGGCTATGCCACCACATCACCCAATACCCTGGTGATATGGGAGGCCCAGTTTGGCGATTTTGCCAATGGCGCCCAGGTGGTGATCGACCAGTTTATTACCTGCGGTGAACATAAGT
>CBDUUA010000498.1:0-2075 GCA_965370135.1 uncultured Cellvibrionales bacterium | reverse complement strand
GAACAATTGTATTTTGAATCCCTGCACCAGTTGCAACGTGGCATCGAGGCGACTCGCAGCTCGGAGGCGTGTCGCGCTGAGTTGCAAGCCAGCCGCGCACAACTATTGGAGAAAAATATGAATTACGAGCGATTGTTACACAAAGCGGATCGCTTCGACGGTGTCACCGGGCTGCTCAATAGTACGGCGTTTCACCTCGAATTGGATCGCGAGTACAAAATTGCGCTGCGCCACGGCAATACCTTGTCGGTGCTGGCACTGGAAATTAGTGATTTACAGCAGGTCAATGAGCGCCATGGCCATCCCGCGGGTGATGCCTATCTGCATGGGGTGGCTCAAGTGGTATCGGAGTCCTTGCACCGCCCCGGAGACATTACCGGGCGCATTGCTGGCAACCGACTGGGCATCGTATTACCCTACACCGGCATTGAGGGAGCACTCGCGGTAACCCAACGCATAAAACACCACATTCACGAGTGGAAGCGAAACAACGATCCAGTGGCTGAGCCGGTCAAGCTCCGGGCGGGTATTGCAAGCACTGAAAACCAGCTGGCTCGCCATGCCGATGACCTGATCGAATCGGCAACGGCGCATATTCGCGAGCTTGTTGATTGACCCTGATAGACTTTGCTTTATCGCGGCCACCAGCCGCAGTAGAATCAAAGAATCATGTCACAAACCATTAATAGTATTTTCATTCGACGCGGCGCCATCTTGCTGCTGGCCTTCTGGGTGCTGGCTTATGTTGTTCCCCTGGGATGGCGGCCGCTGGTGCAGCCGGACGAATTCCGTTACGGTGAAATCGCGCGGGAAATGCTGCGCTCGGGGGATTGGGTGGTGCCGCGACTGAGCGGACTACGCTACTTCGAAAAACCTCCGCTGGGACACTGGATGAATGCCCTGTCCCTGGCAATATTCGGTGAAAATGCCTTTGGCGTGCGCTTTGCGTCCTCATTGAGCATTGGCCTGATCGGCGCTGCCGTATGGCGCTTCACCCAGCGCTATACCGGTTCGCGCAACGCCGGCATGATCGCCGGGATCGTTTTTCTCTCTTCTCCCGGTGCCCTTGCTGTGGGCAACTATGCCTTGCTCGATGGCATCACCAGCCTCTGGCTGACGCTGGCGTTTATGTATTTCTACCACGCACTACACGCGCCCACACCGAGGGTAATCCTTAGATACTATGCCCTTTTTGGCCTGATGTGTGGTCTGGCTTTTCTCACCCGCGGATTGCTGGTGCTGGTGCTGCCTTTTGCGGTGACAGTGCCCTTTATGCTGTGGGAAAAGCGCGGTAAAGAGATACTGCAATACGGGTGGGTGGCCTTGTTGGCGACATTGCTGGTTGCCCTGCCCTGGTCCTGGATGATCCATGTGCGCGAACCGAACTTTTGGGCCCATTTTATCTCGATAGAGTATATCCAGCGTTTTACCGGCGACAAACCCGGCGAGCCGCTCTGGTATTACCTACCCATTCTACTGGTGGTGACTTTCCCCTGGTTGCCGCTGCTTGTGGGTAAGCCGTGGCAAGCGCTGCGTGATAGTCGCAGCCCTCATATCCGCACCCTGATTCGCTATTGCCTCTGCTGGGGCCTGCTGGGGCTGGTCTTCCTCTCCCTGGCTCGTGGCAAGTCGCCAATGTATATTCTTAGCTGCCTGCCGGCAATGGCGATACTACTGGGCATTGGCGCCTCGCGCCTTATCGCCGAAGGCCATGAGAACCTGTTCAATACCGGCGTGCAAGTCTGCCGTGTCATCCTGGTACTGCTGCTGCTGGCAGCAGTGCTCAACTTCACCGCCGGCATTGGCTCCCCGGTCTGGCGCGTACACGAAACCGTGCGATGGGTCTGGTTTTGCGGCGTCATCATGGCCTGGATTTCAATCCTGAGACTGGCTATTGCGACACCGCTTAGCGCACGCCACTGGGTTGTCGGCATGGGAACCGTGCCCATGTTCGCGCTTATACCGCTGTATGTACCCGAGTTGATTTACGCAGGCAAAATGCCGGGCACATTCATACAAGAGCAAGTCGCCACCATCCCCGAGGATACCATCGTCGCGACCGACGCGACCCTGCT
>CBDUUA010000497.1:0-2077 GCA_965370135.1 uncultured Cellvibrionales bacterium | reverse complement strand
CGCATGCGAAATTTACCCGATGAGAGCAGTTCGCGTATCTTGTCAAAATCGAACAACTCGGCCATCAACTCGGCATAATCTGTCACCGGGTCGATGATATCCACCCGGGTATTGCCGAGGGTGATACTGCCGATTGTGTCCAGTTCGATAGCATTTAGGTCGACGGCGTCGGTAGCCAACAGGCGGAATTGACTAATCTCCCGGCTGCGGTTGTAGATCGCATCGGTCACAGCTTCGGGGGCCGGCCCGCCGTTGGGGGTATTGAATTTGATGCCGAAGTCTTCATCCGGGCCACCCGGATTGTGGCTGGCGGACAAGATAATGCCGCCATCAGTCCGGTACTTGCGAATCACGCAAGAGGCTGCCGGCGTGGACAATAGTCCACCCTGCCCGACAATGACCCTGGCGACTCCGTTGGCCGCGGCCATCGCGAGGATGATCCGGATTGCCTCCCGGTTGAAGTAACGACCGTCGCCCCCCAGCACCAGGCAGCCGCCGACTAGCCCCGTTTGCGTGTCAAAGATCGATTGGACAAAATTTTCCAAATAGTACTGGCTCTGGAACACCTTGACCTTTTTTCGCAAGCCGGAGGTACCGGGGCGCTGGTCTTGAAATGGCCGGGTGGTAATGATCGAAATCTGCATGCTAAAGACCCATCCTCTGTGGTGGCGGTTACCAGTAGAATAGCTACAAAACCAACTCAGCCGCATCCCTGAGCAATTGCTCGTCACCACTCACCAACAGCGAGGTGACCGGGGAATTTTTCCAGTCTTGCAGCTTTTCACGAATCCGCTCTTTGGGGCCGACCAGGGATATTTCATCGGCGAAGGCATCCGGCACTGCGGCAATGGCCTCGTCGCGCTTGCCTTCAAAAAACAAATTCTGAATCTTTTCCGCCTCGGCTTCAAAGCCCATGCGCACCATCAGATCCTTGTGAAAATTGCGTTTTTTGGAACCCATGCCGCCGATGTAGAAACCGAGCATGGCCTTCACCGGGTACAGCGCCTCTTCCATATTGTCATTGATAATCATAAGCACGAAGCAGGCGATTTCAAACCCCTCTTTGGCGCCCTTGAGTTGATCGGCATAGACCTGCTGGCGGTAGGGTGAGTAGTACAGCGGCAGCCAACCGTCGGCAATTTCTGCGGTCTGGGCCACGTTTTTGGGACCCTCGGCACCGATGAATATCGGCAGATCCGCTCGCAGCGGATGGGTGATCGGCTTCAGCGGCTTACCCATACCCCAGGCTCCAGGGCCGTTATAGGGCAAGGGGTAGTGCTCGCCATCATTGACCACCGGGCCCTCGCGCCGCAGTACCTGGCGGATAATATCGACGTACTCCCGGGTGCGCGCCAGTGGCTTGCTATAGGGCTGACCATACCAGCCCTCGACCACCTGCGGCCCGGAGACCCCGAGGCCAAGAATCATGCGGCCGCCGGACAAATGATCCAGCGCCAGCGCTGACATGGCGCAGGAGGCCGGGGTGCGCGCCGATAACTGCGCCACCGACGTTCCCAGCCTGATGGTGGAGGTATTGGCGCCGATATAGGCCAGCGGGGTAAATACATCATTGCCCCAGGACTCAGCGGTCCAAACCGAATCGAAGCCAAGCCTCTCAGCCTCTTTCGCCAACTCTATATGACTAGGGGTATACATCGCTCCCCAATAGCCCAACTGCAAGCCTAATTTTAAATTTGCCATGTCCGGAACTCCCTGCGGGTATCAGTTTTTTTCAGTGGTTTTATCAGTGGTTTTATCAGTGGTTTTATCAGTGGTTTTATCAGTGGTTATTCAGTGGTAAAGCAGTGGTAAAGCAGCGGTGTCAGTCGCAATGTCTGCAATTGGTGTGGTTCCACGGTGACCGCAAAACGGTTTGAAGCCAATAGTTCGATCATTTTTAAAGCTTGTTGCTCGTCCAGGCTCGTTTGCTGCACCGCGGTCAAATCAAAGCCTAGGATCAACTCGCCGCGAGCCGTGGTGTCGCCGGGATTAAGCAGTCGCAGGATGAAATCATCGCCCTGCTCTGCCGGCTTGAATGCGCTCATAACCAGCTTGTCGCTGTGCAGGGCCAATAGAC
>CBDUUA010000496.1:0-2096 GCA_965370135.1 uncultured Cellvibrionales bacterium | reverse complement strand
ATCGTGACGCACCACCGTCTCCATCGCTACTTTTCTGACGCGAAAGCGCGAAGAGGCGGGATCCTCAGGGTATTTTTCTCCGTAGGGTGGACACACGTCAGGCAGATCCTTGTCGCTTATCGCTTCCAGAGTGTCCGCCTCGGGCTCGGGCACGAATGCCTTCAGCTTGATGCAAAGCTCCTCGGGGACGATCCCGTTATAGAAAAAAAGAGATAATGTATTGCCTGTTTTTCTGTGCTGTTTCGATCTGCTCGAGCTATCCACCAGGAAGGCCTGGGGGATATCCGAATACTTGTAGGAGAAGCGCGCAGGATGAAAGCGTCCATCCCAGTTGTATATGGCTTCAGCCACGGCATGTCGGTCGACCGCCTCCAGTTTTTCCCAATAGCCTCTCAACTGCGGCGATAGCAAATGCCTGCGGAGCAAGGAAATAATGTCTGCTTTACGGCTCGGCCGCTCCCCCGTTTCGAGCGAGGCGAGGCGCTGTTTCAACTGCTCGACAGTCATGGATGAAAGCAATTCGTCAAACATGGTTCACCGTGTCCTTTTTGGCTATGGAGGATGGCTATGGAGGATGGGGAAGAACGGGGCGCCGGCAGCGAGAGTACGAGCAGAGCAAAGCCTATCGTAGATGGTCAGCATGGGCAACGAATTATCCCGCCAGATACAATACTTGTTGTCACTATCCACAATATCTGTGGATAAGTTGGGTGGAAAACTGTCGATGCTTGGCTGCAGCCCGCAGGGGATAAGGGCCGTAGTACAATAGGTCAATAAATGACCAGTCGCGGGGTTGCGCACCCTGACTAACCTTGGTTTACTGCCGCTTGCCCTGAAGTGTGCGACTAAAATAATGTTCGCCGTCGGTTTTCTTGATCGAATAGAGTTGTGCCGGACGTGCGCCACCGCGTCGCATATTGGTGGTCGGTTGCAGAATATTTGCATCCTGGATGCGGCGGCGGAAGGATTTCTTTTCCAGGGGCTTTTCCAGTATCACTTCGAATACTTTTTGCAATTCCGACAGGGTGAATTCCTCCGGCATCAGGTGAACCGGCAGCGCGGTGTATTCCACCTGGGCTTTGAGTCGCTGGTGGGCGGCGGCCAGTAGCTGTTGGTGGTCAAAGGCCAGATTGACTTGTTGTGCTTCGTGCAACGGCACCCAGCGGGTTGCTGTGGCTGACTCATGGGTTTGCAATTCAAGCCCGGTGGCGTCTATCAGGGCGTAATACAGTATGGTTACAGACCAGCCCCGGGGGTCGCGATCCACGCTACCGAAGGTTTCCACCTGATCCAGGTAGGCGGTGCGCACCCCGGTTTTTTCCTGCAGTTTTCGCCTGGCGGCATCGGCCAGTTGCCGGTCTTGTTGCAGGTCGATAAAGCCGCCGGGTAGCGCCCACTGGCCCTGGGCGGGGTGCTGCGCGCGCCGGATCAGCAGCACCTGAACATTGCCGTCAATCACGCTGAATATGGCCATATCGACCGTGGTGAGCGGGGCGTCAAAGTTCCGGCGCTTGTAAGCGGCGAGAAAAGCCTGTTCCGACTGATTTGGATTTTTTGGCACTATTTACCTCCTGCTTGCCCCCTGAAAAGCTTGATTGGTGGCTATTAGCCACCTATGATAGTGTCACATAGCCACTAATAAAGGAGTGTAGCTGATGAGAAACACTGTCGCTAGAGAAAGTGCTAGAGAAAGCGCTAGAGAAAAGACGAGCTTTGACTATCCGCTGGTGATTAATCGCTTGCGGGTGCCGGAATGCACCGGCTCCCTGGGCCTTACTTTCTGCCCTGGCAAAAAGGCGCCCAGTCTGTTGGATCGCAGTTACTGGAATCGGCAATTGGATGTGGATATCGAGGGATTGCTGGCCTGGCCCACGGCATTGCTGGTGTCGTTGTTACAGGAGCATGAGTTTGCACAGTTGAAGGTGCAGACGCTTCCCGAGCGGGTACAGCAAGCCGGTATTGCATGGCTGCATTTACCCATTGTCGATGGGGGTGTGCCGGACCGGCAATTTGAGCGCGAATGGTCATCGGCCGGACCCGGTATCTATGCGTTGCTGCAGGCCGGCAATAATGTGGTGCTCCACTGCCGCGGTGGC
>CBDUUA010000495.1:0-2120 GCA_965370135.1 uncultured Cellvibrionales bacterium | reverse complement strand
GCAGGCTGAGACCTGCGCCCGGATGCTGAGCGATTTCTTTGCCCGCAAGCGCCGCGGGTCATCGGCTAGACAGCCCTGAGCGGGTCGGTCAAACAGCCGTGAGCGGGTTGATGAAGACAAGCCCTGAGCGGGTTGGTCAGACAGCCGTGAGCGGGTTGATCAGACAGCCCTGAGCGGGTCGCTTAAATAGCCGTGAGCTGACTCATATTGCGCAGCTCCGGGGGTAGGTGGGCTTGCACTTGCGCAGGAGGTTTGCGCCGCCCCTCGCCGGCTTGTCGCCAATCAAGTAAATTAAAATAGTTGCGAATATGTTGCACATAGACCAGCGCTTCGGATCCTCGTGCATAGCCATATTTTGTCTGTTTGTAATACTTTCGTTGTTGTAATTGCGGCAGGCGCTGCATCACCTCGGACCACTGATCTGCATTGCCGCCTTGTTGCCTGGTCAGGATGCGAGCATCGCGCATGTGTCCCATGCCTATATTGTATGCGGCCAGTGCAAACCAGGTTCTATCGGGGTCCCGGATCCGGGACGGAATGCGACGGCGTATCTTCCTGAAATAGCGGGCGCCACCTCGCAGGCTTTGTTCGGCGTCCAGGCGATTGGTGACGCCCATTTCCTTTGCTGTGGTTCGGGTCAGCATCATCATGCCCCTGACGCCGGTAGGCGACACTGCCTTTGGGTTCCAGTGGGACTCGCGATAGCTCACCGCCGCCAGCAGGCGCCAGTCCACGCCTTCTTCCCGGGCCACACGCTTGATCAGTTGTTCGTACTGGGGAAATCGTCGCTCCACCATGCGGGTAAAGGTGCGAGCATCGCCTTGGCCGGCGTGGGTAGTGTGCCCGTAATAACGCTCCTTGAGGGTCTTGAGGGTGCCGTCTTCGCTGATTGTTGTGATGAACTGGTTTACCGCGTCGACCAGTTCGTCATTCTCCGGGCTGAGGGCCATGGCCCAGGCGATGGGTTCGGGTGGGCTCAATTGAAAGGCCTTGCGCACCAGCGGGAAATAGGCTTTGTGAACCGTAAATTCATTGGCGTCGACGATGGTGTAGAGCAGTTCCCCGGTTTCTACCCTATCCATCAGGTCGAGGGTATCGAGCTCCGAGGTTTCCTGCCAGCGCAGTGTGGGGTGCTCGCCGGCCAATGTCCGCAAGGTTTCGGCATGGCTGCTATGAGCCAGTATCATGATCTCCTTATCGAGGATATCGGCGATTTTTCGCGGTCTTTTAGTGCCCTCGCGATAGACCACCAACTTGCTGGCGGTGAAGTAGGGGAGGGAGAAGTGGTAGTCAACGCTGCGCTCGCTGCTTGCGGTCAGGCCGGCGGCGGCAATATCGGCCTGCTGGCGATCGAGTATTTCGAATAGCTGTTCCAGGTTATAGGCAGTGCGAATCTCAAGGCGCACCCCCAGGCTATCGGCGAATTTCCGCGCCAATGCGTACTCGAAGCCAGTGGGTCCGAACTTACTTTCGTAATAGGTGGTGGGGCCATTGCGGGTCACGATGGTAAGGGTTTTTTGCTGCTGGATATGCTCCAGGGAGCTTTTGGTATTGCAGCCGCGCAAGCCGGGCACCAGCAGCAGCGGCACAAGCAGGACAATGCTCCATCGCCACCATTGCTGACAGAATTGCAGGAGTGACTGGCGCTTCAACACAATACTAATGCTCGGATTCCCCTTGGTTTTGCCATGTTATTGATTCGGCAGAATAAATTCCGCCCTACAAATAAATCTTGAATCCAATGTTGCCGCTTCCCGAGGCTGGCCAAGGGGTGGGGGCACTATATATTAGTGCCATATATTAGTGCCATTCCCACCACCCGCGTCCGCCCGTTAATTTTATTCTACCTGCATCGAGCTCGAACCACTACTTTGCAGTTCTGTGAACTCGCCCGGGCCTTGTTGAGGCCCCGAACCGACCCGCTGCGGATTCCAGGTTGAATAGATTCGACACAGGCGCCTAAACCCGGCAGGCTCCTGGAATCAACCCGCGCGGGCTCTTTTTCTGATGTTGGCCGCAAAATCTCACCATTTGGCAACAAAATACAGTACAATTCGCCGCGTTTTTACCGTGGCAAAGCAATCTGGTTCCTGCGCCGAATTGGCCGCCCTGTTCAAACA
>CBDUUA010000494.1:0-2139 GCA_965370135.1 uncultured Cellvibrionales bacterium | reverse complement strand
TTCGCGAAAGCTGTCGTCATCGGTGTAATTGGTGACCCCCTCATCAGGATACAAATTACGCACAAAGCTCCCGCGTTTACTGTAGTCTGAATAAAATCCCGGGACGGTTGAAAAAAAAGTAAAAGATTTATGGCGACGGTTTGCGATCAGGTCCACCTGAATAATCTTTAATCCTTCATCGCGGTGGGTGAGAATAAATCCCGACGCTTTCATTCCTGGTGGAATTGGATTACGAAAAGACAGCGCCTGAAATCGACGCTCGAGTACCTCCTGGGTTTTGCCTTCCTGCTTGGTAGCAAACGCTTCGGCTACTTCAGAAGCAGCAAAAAAGTTTGGATCAACCCCTGGTGACATCAGCCAGTAAGTGTCCTCATCGCCATTCTCAACTTCTATCCAGACAGGTTGAACGCCTTTTCTGGCAAGGGTGAGACCGTAGGCAGCATATGCTTCATCGTCGGAAAGTGCGCTGGCCGTTACCTCTACACCACCATTACTGAATGTTTCCGCACGGCTTTTGTAATCTAATATTTCCGACTTTCCATGGTAATTTGTCGAAGCGCAACCAGTGCTAAACAACACTACTAGTATGCTTAACAGAGTTATGTAATGAAAATTCGATCGCGCATTAACTGAAGACATTGGATTACCTAAGCTATTGGCGTCCGGCTCGACATAGCGCGCAAAGCGCAGGCCACTATTGACCTGCAATATTTCCTGATGAAGGACGACAGTGCCGGGCTGGTAGTTATGCATGCCTTGCTGGATGCTGCGGATCTTGGTGTACGGGTGCGATTTTTGCTGGATGATGTTTTCACCACCACCCCAGACCAAAAATTACTCGCGTTCAACCAGCATCCCAATATCGAGATTCGGCTTTTCAGCCCGGTATCGCGACATGGCGTTGATTCCTTAAACTTCCTTCTCAACTTCGAGCGCGCCAATCGCCGCATGCACAATAAGTCATTCACCGTCGACAATGCTATCAGCGTGGTTGGCGATCGCAATATTGCCGAGGAATATTTCCAGCTCAAGGAAGATGCGGTATTTTCAGATTTCAACATGCTGGCCTTTGGCGCTATCGCAAAGGATATTGTCACATCGTTTGATGACTATTGGAATCACTCGAGCGCAATACCGATAGAACAACTTGCCTCGGCGGACAAGGGGTATAGTCACTATAAAGCGCATAATCCCTGCAATCAACAGCCACTGAACCGCCGTCGCTATCGCCCTTCCCCGCCAAAATCCAGCCCATTTCGCCGCCAACTCCCCCCGACTCACCGGCTTTCAACCTCTTTCAGTACAATTCTCGGGCTCAACCCAATAGAAAGCCCGCCGCTCCTCAGAAGGCGCAGCAACAGAGACAAGAGTATTCCTGGATTCATTCGAAGAGTCGGGCCTGCGGCGGTGAGGCACGGTCCTGGGGAAGCAGAACTGTCCCGTCGGAGGGCGCCCTTAGTCCGCTTTGGGCACCTTGCTGCCGTTCCCTCATGTCTTAATCAACCGTTTTATTTGAGTCAAAAGTCTCCCTGACTCGCTGGAGGCAAAATGTCCGTTCTGAGGTGGAAGGAGGCATTGCGGTGCCACTGAATTTTCTGCTCAAGGCAATTTCCGTTATGTCTCCTATTGGCACTAAACGGCCATTTGCCTATAACCCTTTGATTTGAGGGGAAGCAACGAAGCAATGGGGCTGCATTAGGCAATATCACCTTGAAGGGGTACTACTAAAAACGAAACAGGCGCGGATCAAGCGCCGTCTGGTAGCGCTCAACAATTTTGAGATGACGGCTATCGGCATGGGCCGGATTGATTAATACATTCCAGGTGGCCGGCACTATCGCCGATGGCACCCTGAGCAAACAGGACGACCGAGCCTGCAACCACGCATCACCCGCAGCGCGAGTGATTGCAACTTCCTCTCGCCAGCTGGCAGGCAGCGTGTCGGGCAACGGGCTGGGCACGGGCAGATGACCGGGGCATTGGATCTTGAACAAACGATAGTTGTCCGGCAAATCCTCCGGCTCGACTTCGGTATGGACCAACACCTCCAGCAAGGCGCCGGCAGGGTTTTCACCGCAGTAGACGATGGGCCTGCCGCGGCTATGCCAGCGACCCGCTCCGTAGAGCCCACCGAGTCCC
>CBDUUA010000493.1:0-2139 GCA_965370135.1 uncultured Cellvibrionales bacterium | reverse complement strand
GCTGGCGTGCACACTGCTGTGTGGGCTCGCACTGAGCGCCCTGAATGCCTGGGCTGAACTGCGGGGCACCGGCGACCTGGGCTTGATCGTAGAGCGCGCCGATGGCTCGATTCAATTGGTCGACACCAGCCGGCGCACCGCCTACGCCCATATCGAGGGCCTCGGTGATTTGTCCCACGCCTCGGCGGTGTTCTCCCGAGATGCCCGCTTCGCCTTTATCTTCGGTCGCGATGGCGGCCTCAGCCGGATCGATCTGCTGCAGGCAAAAATCACCCACCGGGTGATGCAATCCGGCAACAGCATCGGCGGCGCCATCTCCCAGGATGGCTCGCTGGTCGCGGTATCCAACTATACCCCCGGCGGCGTCAAGATTTTCCGCAGCGACAACCTCGAACAGGTACTGGATATTGCCGCCGATTATGAGGGCTCCGATACGCCGTCAAAAGTGGTCGGTCTGGTGGACGCGCCGGGGCAAAAATTCGTCTTCAGCCTGTTTGATGCCGGCGAGATCTGGATCGCCGACCTCAGCCAGAAACAAGCGCAGATCACCCGCTTTAAAAACGTCGGCGCCAAACCCTACGACGGACTGATCACACCGGACGGTCGCTACTACATCGCCGGCCTGTTTGGTGAAGACGGCCTGGCGCTGCTCGATTTATGGCACCCGGAACAGGGAGTGCGCCGCATCCTCGCCGACTACGGCAAGGGTGAGCAGCGCCTGCCGGTCTACAAAATGCCCCATCTAGAAGGCTGGGCGATTGCCAATAACCGCGCCTATATTCCCGCCGTCGGCCGCCATGAAGTACTGGTAGTGGATACCACCAACTGGCAACAAGTCGGCACCATCAAAGTGCAGGGGCAGCCCATCTTCGTGATGGCCAGACCCGACGGTCGCCAGGTCTGGGTCAATTTCGCCTACCCGCGCAATGGCGTGGTACAGGTGATCGATACCGACAGCAATACGCTCATCAAAACCCTGGAGCCCGGCAAAACCGTATTGCACATGGAGTTCACCCCCCGCGGTGAACAGGTCTGGGTTTCCGCCCGGGACGACAATAAGGTACTGATCTACGATACCGCCAGTTTCGCCGAGCTCGCCAGCCTCAAAGCCGACAGCCCCAGCGGTATTTTTTTCAGCTATCGCGCCCACCGCATAGGTTTGTAAAACCGTGAACACACTGTGCCGACAACTGATCGATCGCTACCAGAGGGGCTTGCCGCTGACAGCCCGCCCCTACCAGACCATCGCCGATGAGTTGGGCGTCAGCGAAGAAGAAGTATTGGCCGCGCTCCAGGAGCTCCAGCACCAGCGCGTCATCAGCCGCGTCGGCCCGGTATTCGACCACCGCAAGGCCGGTGCTTCCTGTCTGGTGGCGATGTCGGTGCCCGCCGCGCGACTGGATAAGCTGGCGGCTCAGATCAGCCAGTTTGCCGGAGTCAATCACAACTATGCCAGAGAGCACCGCTACAACCTCTGGTTTGTCGCCACCGCCAGTGATCAACCGGGTCTGCAGCAATTGATCGACGCCATTGAACAGGCTACCGGCTACGGCGCCATGCGCCTGCCGATGGAGCGCAGCTTCCATATAGACCTGGGCTTTAGCATCGATTGGGAGAAGCAAGCATGGAGAGCCTGAATGCCGTGCAGCAAGAAGCGCTAAAACTGGCGATCCAGGACGGACTACCACTGACACCCCGGCCCTATCAGAGCCTGGCGCAGTTGTTGGGCCTCAAAGAGCAGTCCGTGATCAACACCTTGCAGCAATGGCAGGACAGCGGCCTGATCAAGCGCTTTGGCCTGGTGGTAAACCATCACCGCATGGGTTACAAAGCCAACGCCATGGTGGTGTGGGACGTACCCGATGCCAGCCTTGAGCACATCGCCGGTCATTTTGCCGCCACCGACGAGGTCACCTTGTGCTACCAGCGACCGCGGATATTGCCGGACTGGCCCTACAATTTGTTCTGCATGATTCACGGCACCGATCGCAGCACCGTCCTCAGGCAAATCGACTCACTGGTCACGCGGCACCAGTTGCAACACATTCCCCGGGATGTCCTGTTCAGCACGCGACAGTTCAAGCAGTGCGGCGGCCAATTCGCCAATACCGAACTGGCGGCTCGCAATGGCTGATCTCG
>CBDUUA010000492.1:0-2149 GCA_965370135.1 uncultured Cellvibrionales bacterium | reverse complement strand
CAGCTTGTCAGGCGAGGCGTCGCTCTTGGCAATGGCCTCACCCTTGCCAAGAGCCCAAGCCCTTGGCAAGAGCCGAAGACCTGGCATGCTGGGATTTTTCGAGAAACCATGCAGCCCATAGCCATTCACCCAACAAGTGAGCACACAAGTTTTAATATTTCCCGCCATATCAATACCCTGACTATAAATCGAGCAGTCCAACTGCGGAATCCAGGATTATTCCTTCCAGGGGACATTGTGACAGAGTAGGGGGGTATGCAGTAGCACTGAGCGTCGATTACATTCGACCCTGCGGGCAGCGGAGCTGGCTAAATCTTTTAGACGGGACTACCGTTGATTGCGAGTGCCCATGTAGAATTGCGAGGAAAGAATTGCACGGGAAAAAGTTGCGCGGAAAAAAGTTGCCACCGGGGATTGTCTCTACTACTGTTTATGTGTACAGTAATACCTGCGATATGAGTCAAATAGCCAGACTGCTATTAGTCAGGTCACTATCAGTCAGATCACTATTAGCAAGATCACTACGGAGAACGTGTAATGGACAAAAACAAGCAAAAGGCGCTGGATGCGGCTTTGGGCCAGATTGAGCGCCAATTTGGTAAAGGCTCGGTTATGAAGATGGGCGAGGCAGCCAGGGAGGCCATCCCCACCATCTCAACAGGTTCCCTGGGGCTGGATATCGCCCTGGGTGTGGGCGGCTTGCCCAAGGGGCGCATCGTCGAAATTTACGGGCCGGAGTCCTCGGGTAAAACAACCCTGACGCTGCAAGTCATTGCCGAGTGCCAGAAGAAAGGCGGTACCTGTGCCTTTATCGATGCGGAGCACGCGCTGGATCCGTCTTATGCCGAAAAGCTCGGGGTGAATCTTGACGACCTTATCGTGTCGCAGCCCGATACCGGTGAGCAGGCACTGGAAATTGTCGATATGCTGGTCCGGTCCGGTGCCGTTGATATGATTGTGGTGGATTCGGTTGCCGCGCTGACTCCCAAGGCTGAAATCGAGGGCGAGATTGGCGATAGCCATATGGGTCTGGCTGCCCGCATGATGAGCCAGGCCATGCGCAAAATGACCGGCAATATTAAAAATGCTAATTGCCTGGTGGTCTTCATCAACCAGATTCGTATGAAGATCGGCGTGATGTTTGGCAACCCCGAAACCACTACCGGCGGCAACGCCCTCAAATTCTATGCCTCGGTGCGCCTGGATATTCGTCGTATCGGCGCGGTGAAAGAAGGCGATGAGGTGGTGGGTAACGAGACCCGGGTGAAAGTGGTCAAGAACAAGGTGGCGCCACCCTTTAAACAGGCAGAATTCCAGATCCTGTATAACAAGGGCATTAATCGTGCCGGTGAGGTCATCGATCTTGGCGTCAAGCTGGGGCTGGTTGACAAGTCTGGGGCCTGGTATGGCTACAATGGCGATCGCATTGGTCAGGGCAAGTCGAATTCCTGTCGCTATCTCGCGGAAAACCCCAAAATATTTCAGGAGATCGAAGCCGCTATTCGCCAGCAGTTGCTGAGCGTGCCGGAACCGGCGCCGAAATCGAAAGATAAAGAGGCCGCCGAGGCGGTGGACTAATCACTATGTTCTCTGGCAGCCTCCCGGGGAGAGCCGGTGCGAAGAACGAGTCCACCGCTGTAAATCCCATCGATATCCGCCGGGCAGCAATAGACTTGCTGGCCCGGCGCGAACATAGCTTCAAAGAACTCCAGGCCAAATTGTGCAGACGTTTTGCTGCTGTCGAGCTGGTCGAGCAACAGCTCAATGCCCTGGTCGCCGACGACTTGCAAAGTGATCGCCGCTTTTGCGAGATCTTTGTGCGCTCTAAATGTGGTCAGGGTCAGGGTCCCCAGCGTATCAGCCAGCAGCTGAAACAGCGCGGGATTGAGGATGCCATGGTTCAGGAGTTGCTTTGGCATGCCGGCATCGACTGGCACGAATTGTTGCTGCAGTTGTATCGCAGGCGATACGCTGACAGGGCGCCGGCGGATCAAAAAGAGCGCGCTAAAAGAATGCGATTCCTTCAGTACCGTGGCTTTAACTTCGAACAGATTCGCCAAGTGCTGCATTAGACTGCACGTAGGTTGGCGCTGAGCTTGCGAAGCCCAACAGGGATGGCGTCGATTGTTGGGCTTCGTGCCTCAGCACC
>CBDUUA010000491.1:0-2153 GCA_965370135.1 uncultured Cellvibrionales bacterium | reverse complement strand
ATTCTTATCGTCGATGACGAGGCAGCCATCAGGGATATGCTGCGCATGTCCCTGGAAATGAAGGGTTTTGAGTGCCTTGAAGCGGCAGACGCGGTGCAGGCGCACGGCGCTATTATCGATAGCAAGCCGGATCTGGTGCTGCTCGACTGGATGATGCCGGGAACCAGCGGCATAGAATTGATTCGCCGCCTGAAACGCGACCAGGCCACCGCCGATGTCCCGGTAGTCCTGTTGACTGCTCGCTCGGAGGAGGACAACAAGATTCACGGTCTCGATGCCGGCGCTGATGACTATATCACCAAACCCTTTTCACCCCGTGAACTCATCGCACGCATCAATGCCTTGTTGCGGCGCACGGATTTTGGTCAGAAAGACGAGCTCTTGCAGTTTGGCCCGTTGAAACTCGACCCGGCTAGCCACCGCGCATACATTGACCAACAACTGCTCGATATCGGGCCGACAGAGTATCGGCTACTGCACTTTTTTATGGCGCATCCGGAGCGGGTTTACAACCGCAGCCAGCTATTGGATCAGGTATGGGGTGGCAACGTGTATATCGAGGAGCGCACGGTCGACGTGCACATTCGGCGGCTGCGCAAGGTGTTGCAATCAGCAGCTGAACCCGCTGTAGATTGCAGCGATTTTATCCAGACCGTGCGCGGTGCAGGCTACCGCTTTTCCCCCGGCTGAAATTAGCGTCAATGATCACTCGTGATTTTATCCGTGAAGCAGCTCGAGTCATCGCCTTTGGCGCAGCGGGTGCGCTGGTCGGTTTATTGTTCGGGCAGCCACTGGCTGGTTTTACGGTAGTGCTGGTGATCTACACCCTGTGGCAAGCGCTGCAATTGGTGCGGCTTTCGCAGTGGCTTGGCGGCGATACTCGATTGGATCCCCCCGAGAGCAGTGGCCTCTGGGCGTTGGTGCTCGATAATTTATACCACCTGCAAAAAGGCCAGCGACACGAGCGCGAGCGCCTGCAAGCTGCGGCAAACTACATTACCGAGGGTGCGGCGTCGCTATCTGACGGCGTTATTATGGTGGATGCACTGGGCGTTATCGTTTGGTGCAACAGTGCTACCCAGCGCTTGATTGGTGTGCGCTGTCCCGATGACAAGGGCAACCTGCTGGTCAACCTGCTTCGCGAGCCGGATTTCGTGCAGTATTTTCAGCGCGGTGAGTTTGATTCGACGCTGGAGATACATTCTCCTGGAAACCTCGCGCGTATCTTGCGTGTGGAAATCACGCTGTTCGGAGAGGGCAGTCGGCTGGTGTTTCTCAGCGATATTACCAAGATGAGCCGGCTGGAAAAAATGCGGGTCGACTTTATCGCCAATGTGTCCCATGAGTTGCGCACGCCATTGACGGTGATCAATGGTTATCTCGAAACCCTGCGCGGTCAGGAGGGCGAGGTGCCCGCCCACAGTCTCCAGCGCGCCCTGGGCCAGATGCAGGCGCAGAGTGAGCGCATGCAAACCCTGGTCAACGATATTACGCTGTTGTCGCGTCTGGAGTCGGAGCCCGAACGGGATTCAGGGGAGCAACAGCTGATCGATGTCGCCGCACTGGCGACCATGCTGGTCGATGACGCGAAATGCAGTATCGGAGCTGATCGACATTTCCATCTGGAGCTGGATTCACAGCATTGGCTTCACGGCGAGGAAAAAGCTATTCACAGCGCCTTCGGCAATCTGCTCGACAATGCCTGTAAATATTCAGCGCCGGGTGGCAATATCACGGTGCGCTGGTTTGTCGGTGAGCAAGGTGCGGTGTTCGAAGTCGAGGACGACGGCATGGGTATCGACGCTGCGGATGTGCCGCATCTAAGCGAGCGCTTCTATCGCGCGGACAAAAGCCGCTCAGTCGCCTCCGGTGGTACCGGCCTCGGCCTGGCTATTGTCAAGCATGCGCTGTTGCGCCATGACGGCGGGCTTGAAATTAAAAGCCAGCCCGGTGTGGGCAGTCTTTTTCGTTGCAATTTGCCGCTGTATCGCGTCACCGCAAAGGCTGCCTGAGCCTGGTGATATTTATAGCATGCCTGATCCGGGGCAGCATTATCTCGAAAGAGGGCCGGTAAGCGGCGTATTTTTACGATTTCATCTGCCTGTCATAAAACTTTCCTAAGCTATCGACTGAACCAGAGTGCATAGCGCTTG
>CBDUUA010000490.1:0-2175 GCA_965370135.1 uncultured Cellvibrionales bacterium | reverse complement strand
GCGGGTGTAAGGTTATCGCCGTTACGTTTGTTGGCTACTGTTGTTCGCTACTACTGTTCGCTACTATTGTTGCGACAAGAGTCGGCGAACAGACTACTTTTTCTTCTTCGGCAACTGCACCACGCGTGAGTGCGACAGCCGGTCGTGCCAACTGCATTTGTCGCGGTCGAACAGAATCCAGAGATAACCCAGGCCAAAGCTCAGCGCGGAAACCCAGGCGCCGGCAAAGCGGATCATTGTCTGGCGATAGCTGATGCGACCACCCTTGATATCATCCACTCGCAGGCGCCAGGCCTGCATGCCCAGGGTCTGGCCACTCCGGTGCCAAAACCAGGCGAAAAACCCGTACATCACCAGTAGCAGGTAGAGCGTGTACCAGGGGCCTGAGGCGACCGGCTCCAATTGCGTAATCACATCCCCGGTTGTCACCGTTGTTACGGGAGAGGAAGCTACGGGAGAGGAGGCTGCGGCCAGGGCATCAGTAAGCCAATGTGCGAACAACTGGTAGAGGCCTGTGGCTGCGAACATCAGCGAAAATATCAATAGCGAATCGTAGCCGATGGCGGCCAGGCGACGCAGTAAGCCCGGTGTGGACACAGCCTTCATTCTTGAGCTCCTTTCGAAAAGCGCATTCTAACAGACCGCCGGCATGATCTGAGGTGAATCTGTGCTGGAGGTAGGGGGCGACACCGACGGATTACCAAAACGTAAGATCCCGGCAACCCTGTGGTTAGCCGGGCTGGCTCACAATACGTCCCCGGTAGTGGGGCCCTGCTTAAGTTTCCTTATGCGTGGTATGCTTGGAGTCAACGGCATCGCCCCAACATTCTGCGCTTTAAGGTGTATTCCTTATAGCTAAGCTGTATTAAGGAGCGAGCAGTGGAGACAGTAAAAAAGAAGGAAAAGAATATGCGCGTACTGCTGATCGAGGATGATCACAGCGTAGCCAACTATATTGTCAAAGGCCTGCGTGAAAGCGGCTACCAGGTGGATCATATCGCCGATGGCAGGGAAGGTTTGTTTGCCGCCAACAGTGACGATTATGACGTCATGGTCATCGATCGCATGTTGCCCCAGGTTGATGGTCTCACCATTATCCAGACCATCCGCGCTGCGAATAATAATACGCCGGTGTTGGTGCTCAGTGCCCTGGGGGATGTGGATGACCGGGTCAAGGGGCTAAAGGCCGGCAGTGACGATTACCTGACAAAACCCTTTGCCTTCGCCGAGCTGCTGGCGCGTTTGGAAGCACTGTTTCGGCGCGGCGACAGTGGCGGTTTGCAAACCCGCCTCAAAGTGGCTGATCTCGAGATGGATTTGCTCTCCCACAAGGTATCCCGTGCCGGTGAAAACATTATCCTGCAACCCCGGGAGTTTCGCCTGCTGGAATACTTGATGAAGCATGCCTCCCAGGTGGTTACCCGAACCATGTTGCTGGAAAATGTATGGGACTACCATTTCGACCCCCAGACCAATGTTATCGATGTGCATATCAGTCGCCTGCGCCAGAAAATCGACAAGGAATTTGACAAGCCCTTGCTGAATACGGTTCGCGGTGCGGGCTATATGCTCAATGAACCTGAATAAACTTCTAACCAGTCCCACCTTTCGCTTCAACCTGATCTATATCACTGTCCTCAGTGTGACGGTGACGGTGGTGCTGAGTGTTGTCTACGCGGTCTACTCCTACCAGTTCACCAACGATGTGCACAAGGCCATCGAAGATGAATTCAATGCGCTGTTACAAAGTTACCAGCAAGAGGGTGAAGCCGGTTTCAATCGTTTTCTTGAGCGCGGCGAGAAGCGCTCCGGGAACTCAGTGTTTTACTATTTATTGGTAGACGGAGAGAATCGTAAACTGGCGGGTAATTTGAGTGACTGGCCGGTGTTGACTCACTACCCATTGGGTTGGCTCTATTTTGATGAATATCTGCAGCAGCAAGGCGATAGCGGTGACCGCCGTCGCAGCAGTTATATGGGCCGGTCGGCGGTGCTGGCCGATGGCCGGCGCCTGCTGGTGGCGCGCAATTACGACGATGTAGCTAGTTATTATCGATTGGTGGGCGGGGTTTTGCTGCGGGGTATGATCGTCACTATCTGTCTGGGGGTGATTGGCGGCGCCGTGGTGAGCCAGCTGTTCCAGAGGCGGATTGAAACGATCAACAGCAGTATCGC
>CBDUUA010000489.1:0-2177 GCA_965370135.1 uncultured Cellvibrionales bacterium | reverse complement strand
ATCCTTGATATGCCGCCCAGGGCATGGGCCCGCTACGGCGCCAAGCGCTCAATATCCCAGCCACCGCTACCATTCGCCGCATACTCGAATCGATCGTGCAGGCGACTTTCCCTGCCCTGCCAGAATTCAAGCCGCTGCAGGCTGACGCGGTAACCGCCCCAAAAAGATGGCATTGGGATTTCGCCATTGGCAAATTTGCGCTTCATCTCATCGAACTTCTGCAGCAGTACCTGGCGTGAGCTGAGGGGCTGGCTTTGATTGGAGACCCAGGCGGCCAACTGGCTGTCGTGGGGGCGGGTCATAAAGTATCGCAGCGAGTCGGCGGCGGAGATGCGCTCGGCGACGCCTTCGACGATGACCTGGCGATCAAACTGCAGCCAGGGGAAGAGCAGGCTGACCCGGTCATTGACTGCGATCTGCCTGGCTTTTTTACTCTCCAGGTTGGTGAAAAAGACCAAGCCATTGTTATCGTAGTATTTAAGCAGCACCGTTCTCTGGCTGGGCTGGCCACTGGCATCGACGGTTGCCAGTATCATGGCGTTGGGATCTTGCAACTGAGCGCCTCTGGCCTCCTCGAACCAGCGGGTGAACTGTTGCAGCGGGTCGGCGTGCAAATCCCCACGGGAGATACCCGAGTAGCGGTACTCTCTTCTAAGATTACTGATATCCATAGTTTACCCCACTGGACTGAACAGTGATCTAAATCCGGGAGCGCATATGGGGAAACAACAGCACATCGCGAATCGACGGCTTGTCGACAAAAAACATGACCAGGCGATCGATACCGAT
Organism: uncultured Cellvibrionales bacterium; assembly: GCA_965370135.1. Lineage (GTDB taxonomy): Bacteria > Pseudomonadota > Gammaproteobacteria > Pseudomonadales > JAHEGP01 > JAHEGP01. The sequence continues at coordinate 1,388 of CBDUUA010000489.1, read as the reverse complement.
GCCCTCCCCCGCTGTCGGCGGCAGGCCATATTCCAGTGCGGCGATATAATCGTCATCGAAATGCATGGCTTCATCATCGCCGGCAGCTTTTTCCTGCACCTGCTTGCGAAAACGCTCGGCCTGGTCCTCCGGATCATTCAGCTCCGAAAAGCCATTGGCGATTTCCCGCCCACCGAGGAAAAACTCAAAGCGGTCGGTAACAAAGGGGTTGGTATCACTGCGTCTGGCCAACGGCGACACCTCGGTGGGGTACTCGGTAATAAAGGTCGGGTCTTCGAGATTGGCCTCTACGGTTTTCTCGAAAATCTCGATTTGAATTTTGCCCAGGCCCCAGCGCGCTTTTAGCGGAATACCGAGGGATTTGGCAATGGCGCTGGCGCTGTCTAAATCCGACAGCTGTGACGCAGTGATCTCGGCATTGAAATGCAGAATCGACTCAACCACCGTCATGCGGGCAAAGGGCTGGTCGAAGTCATAGTCCCGCCCCTGATACACCATGGTGCGACTGCCGAGAACCCGATCCGCGATAGTGCGCAAGAGCTCCTCGGTTAAATCCATCAGCTCGCGGTAATCCGCATAGGCCTGATAGAACTCGAGCATGGTGAACTCAGGGTTATGGCGGGTCGATACACCTTCGTTGCGAAAGTTGCGGTTGATCTCAAACACTTTTTCAAAGCCGCCCACTACCAGCCGCTTGAGATATAACTCCGGCGCAATACGCAAAAACATCTCGAGATTCAAGGCATTGTGAAAGGTCACGAAGGGACGCGCGGCGGCACCACCGGGCAGAGCCTGCATCATCGGGGTTTCGACCTCGAGAAAATCGCGATCGGTCAGGTAATCCCGGATGGCATCGATCAATATCGCACGGGTTTTAAATACTCTGCGGGTTTCTTCATTCATGATCAGGTCGACGTAGCGCTGGCGGTAGCGCAACTCCTGATCTGTCAGACCGTGGTACTTGTCAGGCAGCGGCCGCAGTGATTTGGTGAGCAACTCCACTTCGTTCATATAGACGTAGAGATCGCCCTTGCCGGACTTGTGCACCGGCCCCGTGCAGCCAATGATGTCGCCAATATCCCAGGTCTTGATCTCGGCCACTTGCTGTGCCGGCAAGTGTTTTTTATCGACATAGGCCTGGATGCGGCCGGTCATATCCTGCAATACCAAAAAGGGGCCGCGCTTGGCCATAATGCGGCCGGCCACGCTAACACAATGATTGAGTGACTCCAGCTCTTCTTTACTGCTGGCGCCAAGCTCATCCTGTAACGCCTGGGCATAGCCGTTGCGACGAAAGGTATTGGGATAGGCCTCGCGCTGCTCGCGGATAGCGGCCAGTTTGGCGCGGCGCTCGGCAATCAGCCTGTTCTCTACTTGACGGTCGTCTT
>CBDUUA010000488.1:0-2188 GCA_965370135.1 uncultured Cellvibrionales bacterium | reverse complement strand
GCCGCAGAAAAAGTCTGCTGGCTCCTAAATCCAACCGAATTTTGCGCCCATAGATGGAAGGACTATATATAGTATGAAAATCAAATATCTCCGGCGCCACCCAGTCGAGGATGGCGCCGATCGCGTCACCGAGTTATCCGGGCTATCCGCCGATGAAAAGGGCAGGCTCTGGGTGGTTTCCGACAATCAAAATAAACTCTTTCTCCTGGACGATAACTTCCAGGTAGCAAAAAGCATCAAATTAAAAATCAAGGATTTGGAGGGCGTTGGGGTTGGCCCCGCGGGGCTCGTTGGAGCCGTCGCAGAAAAAGGGCATTTCATCACGGTTAAACGCAGCAGCGGAAAGATCACCAAAAAGTGGGATCTCAGCCCCTGGATTCCCGGCAAGCCTAAAAAAAAGGGCATAGAGGGCCTCTGCTGGAATGGCTTGTGTTGGGTGGCAGTCACCGAAAAACCTCGCAAGCTCATCGCCATCGAGAGTGCAGGTATTTTTGAAATGTGCAACCTGGAGACTATCGTGGGAATGGAGCCCGATACCGACTGCTCGGGAATTACCTGGGACGGGAAACGCAACTGCTACTGGATTGTCAGCCATGAGGCCGCCAGTGTGTTCGCGCTGGACCTCAATCGCCGACATGTGCGAAAGCACCTTCGCCTGAAATACCGCAAGAACGGAAAATCCAAATCGCTACCCCAGGCCGAGGGCATCGCCATCATCGGTGATCGCATGATTGTCGCCTGTGACCGCACTGCATATTGCTATGAATACCGCTTGATAGATTGAATTTTCGAGGTCAACCGAGGTCTTCAAATGTGCCATTCGGGTCGATGACAAATGATACTCATTCTCATCAAGCAAGGGGCTGGGGCAAACTCCAATCTAAATGATTCTCATTTTTTATTTTAGTAACCGCGCAACGTGGCATAGCGGTCGCGATGGTAGCCGGTATTGCCCAGCGCCTGTTCCAGTACCCGGGAGCGCTTGAGGAAAAAACCGATCTCGAGATCATCGGTAACACCGAAACCGCCGTGCAATTGCACGCCCTCATTAGTCGCCAGATGGAAGGTCTCATTCAGCTTGGCTTTTGCCAGGCTGGCCATTAGCGGCAGATCCTCGGGCCGTTCGTCAACAGCGCTAAGCGCATCGATCACTATTGATTTGCACAGTTCTATTTCGGTAAAGAGATGGGCTGCGCGGTGTTTGAGAGCCTGGAAACTGCCGATTTTTACCCCGAACTGCTCGCGCTCCTTTAGATAGGCCAGGGTGCGCTCGAACACTTCCAGGCAGCCCCCCAGCATCTCTGCGGCAATGGCTATTCGCCCGCGGTCGAGCAGGGGTTCGAGTACGTCCCAGCCCTTATCGACCTCGCCCAGCAGGTTTTCCGGCGCCACTGAAACGGCGTCAAAGCTGATATTGGCCGCATTGCGGCTATCCATCATCAGGGTTCGCTGCCGGGAGACGCCAGCGCTGTCTGCATCGACCAGAAACAGGCTGATACCCTCGGTCGACCCGGGTTGACCTGACGTTCTTGCCACCACTAGCAGTTGGTCTGCGCTGTGACCATCGATGACAAACTGCTTTTGGCCATTGAGTTGCCAGCCCTGGTCAGTTTTGGTCGCCGACAGGGAGCAGTCAGCGGGGTTGTGATGGTTGGACTCCTCCAGTGCCAGCGCCAGGGTTAATTGGCCGCCAGCTATTTGTGGCAGCAGCTCTTGCTTTTGCTGGTCGCTGCCCGCCAGAATGATGCCGGACGCGCCCAGTACCACGGTCGCCAGCAGCGGGCTGGCGGTCAAGGTGCGGCCGGTTTCCTCCAGTACGGCGCCCAGGCCCAGAAAGCCAAAGTCGAGGCCGTCGTAGGCTTCAGGCAGGATGATGCTGCTCCAACCGAGTTCGGCCATTTGCTGCCAGAGTTCGGCGCTGTATCCCAGGGCGTCTTTAGCGTCGCGAAGGTCGCGTAGGGATGCTACCGGTGCGTTCTGGTTGAGAAATTCCCTGGCAGTATTCTTGAGCTGTCCCTGTTCTTCATTTAGCACCATGGTCATAGAGCATACTCCATTGAGTGATCGGCCGGTGGCGAGCTTGTGCAGGCAGGCCATGGGCAATTCTACGCTGGCGCGTAGGGTACGCAGTTTGCGGCGCTATGCAATGGCAAAAGCTGTCATTTGGCGTTAACCAATGAGGCCCATG
>CBDUUA010000487.1:0-2197 GCA_965370135.1 uncultured Cellvibrionales bacterium | reverse complement strand
GCCCACTCTTCGATAAAGGGGTAAATCAGATCGGCGTTCTCGGCCCGGGCGCGCATATCCTGGAACAGCTCGATGTCGGCCCACTCCGGGTTGCCCATAACTTCGCGCAAACCGTTCCACTGACCCGGCTCCAGCGCCAACATCCAGACATGTCCGTCGCGGCAGGGCACGATGGTAGCAGGAGCGCCCTGGGGCATACCGACGCCGGTGCGCTTATCGAAGACACCATCCTGGGCAAAACCACCGATGTTCTGGCCACCGACAAAGGTCGCGGCAATCGCCTCGGCACAGGACACATCGACCTGCTGGCCACCGCCCATCGGGTCGCGACCATAGTACGCCCCCAGTCCCCAGGTCGAGGCCGTTACCGCGCCGAAGTAATCCGCCGAGAAGGTGCCATGCTCCAGGGGTGCTTCACCGGGCCGCCCACAGTAGCGATGGCTGGCGCCGGAGAGATGGTAGGCGTTGAGGTCGACGCCGTTCCAGCCACTATAGGGCCCGGTCTGGCCAAAGGGCGTGATGGAAATAACCACCAACTCCGGCTTGACTGCGTGCAGGGTTGCAAAATCCAGATCCCAGTTCTGCATTTGCTGCGGCAGGTTATTTTCAATCAACACATCTGCCCACTCCAGCAGACGTAGAAACAGCGCTCGCCCCGCGCCGGTCGCGACATTACAAGTGATGCCACGCTTGTTGGTATTGTTGATAAAGAACAGGCCGCTTTTTTCCGGGTGCGACACATCACCGGGGAATGGCCCCATCTGCCGCGCGGCATCACCACCGGGCAACTCCACCTTGATCACATCCGCGCCAAAATCACTAAATAACTTGGCACAATAAGGGGCGGAAACCACCTGACCGAACTCGAGCACCTTGATTCCCGCTAGCGCACCACTGGACATAGCCAACCTCCCGTTCAAATTTTCCGTGCGCGCCGGCCGCTGCCGCTCGCGCCTTTATATCTTGCGTATGGATACAGTTTTAGCGAAACCGTAACAATAACTCCGGGGCATCATTCAAGCGGTGAAGGGGTCAGCGACGGTGCGCTGGCCTTCAGTATCCAATATCTCGGCGGCCACCAGGTTCTCAAGATAGCGGGAGTCCCACCAGTTCATCTGCAACTGCTTGGCGCGGCGGAAAAACAACTGGATATCGTATTCCAGGGTAAAACCATAACCACCGTGGATCTGCACGCACTTGGCGGTGGCATCGCGGAAGGTATTGCAGGCAAACAACTTGGCCATCGGCGCCAGACGGTCAATGGAATAGCCTTTGGAGTGGGCCCAGGCGGCTTCCAGCATCAGGGTTTGCGCACCGGCCACGGTGGTCGCAGCATCCGACATATAGTGCGCCAGCGATTGGAAAGAGCCGATGGGCTTATCGAATTGCTCCCGCTCCTTGGAGTATTGCACGGTGATATCCAGCGCACGCTGGGCGCCACCTACCGCCAGTGCCGCCAGAAGGATGATGCCGTCGTACATACAGGCGCTCCAGGTTTGCCAGCCGCTTTGCTCCGCGCCGATACGATTGGCCGCAGGCACCTGCACATTGTTGAAGCTGACCTGGTATTGGGTATCCGAGGCCATCGATAACTGCTGCTCCAGCTCCACGCCGGGGGCGTTGGTATCGACCAGCAACAGCTCGACGGCATCATCGGCGTCGCCGCTGCGGGCCAGTACCAGTAGCTTCTGCGCTGCTCCGGCGTAGAACACATGGCGCTTGACACCATTGAGGGTATAGCCGTCGGCACTGGATTCGGCGCGCATTTGAACACCCTGGGGGCCAAAGCCGTTGTCGGGCTCCAACCAGGCCGGGGTGGCAATCAACTCGCCGCTGCCCAGGGCAGGCAAGAGTTCATTTTTCTGCTCTTCGCTGCCGGCCTTGTTGATAGCGGACAGCACCATCACCGCGCTGACGAACTGCGGTCCCGGCGCCAGGCCGCGACCGAGTTCTTCGTAGATCACCGCGCAGTCGAGCATATTGAGACCCATGCCACCGTGCTCTTCGGGCAGCATCATGCTGAGGATGCCGGTTTGCTTGAGCTGCTCCCACAGCTCTGTGGGTACGCCCATGGGGTCGTTTTCCATCTCGCGCACGGTATCGATGGTGCTGGATTTCTCACACAGACTCCTGACCATATCACGCAGGATATTCTGCTCTTCAGTAAATTGTAGATCCATGGAAAAGGCCTCTCTCT
>CBDUUA010000486.1:0-2204 GCA_965370135.1 uncultured Cellvibrionales bacterium | reverse complement strand
CCAGTTCGTATAGCCCGATAAAACTGAGCCTTATCACAACCCCAATACTACCGATGTTTACCCCGCTGCCATCTGAGGAGTTTGAATATTTCAAATCCACTGGCAGAGGTTGGCAGACACCCGTGAATGAGGTGCTCAAGACCTGTGCAAATTCACACCGGCAACCCAAGTCGATGCTGGCTTCGCCATGCCGACGCAGGGCCTCGACAGCCTTGCGCTCCCGCTCCAGCCGGTGCTCGACCAACCACCCGACAGCGGCCGCGGGATTTTCCATGACATTTGATTAGGCCACTCTCCTGTCCATCTTATTTATCGAGTTGTTAACGGCTGATATGCCTGTGCTTTGAGCCACTGAGGTCTGGATATACCACTGGTATAAACCATAGATCTGTCACAGTGAGTAGGCCAAAAGCCTCTCCGAGGACATGGACAAAGTACGGCACTAAATGATTTCTGAGGCAGAAGCCGATTCATTTCTCCTCCATTCTTTGCGCCTTCTTAATTAAAGGGACAATCGTGGAGCCCTGTACCAAAATAGAAAAAACCACGACCCCATACGTCATCACCAAAATAATTTCCCTGACATCAATGCCTTTTTCCGGCACCACCATAACTCCTCCGGGAATTGCCATAGCCATCGCAATAGCAAGCAGGCTAACCCCGGATACTGTGGGCGCCTCATGTTCAAACGCAATGGAAAACAAGGTGGCAAAAACTACCAATCCAAAACCGTCATTAAACAGCGATTCGCCTTCTATCTGAGTTGAAATGCTTTGCGGCGCATTCAATTTTTTGACAATAGCCAATACTGCGATGGGATCAGTTGGGGAAATTAAGGCACCAAATAGCAGGCAATAAACAAGATCCAATTTCAGTCCAATCAGCTGACATAGGCCCCAAAAACAGCAAGCAATAATAACGGTGGACGTTAGCGTTGCAAATAAAGCCAAGGTGGTGATCTCCCACTTTTGGGCGGTCAAACGCGGCAAATTTATATTGAGGCCACCGGCAAACAATAAAAACCCCAACATGCCTTTTAACAAAAAACTGTCAAAGTCGATCTGCTTGACTAGGGATTCGGCAAATGTCTCGAGCGGAAACCAGCCGCTATTGCCTATAAGTATCAACAACAAAGAAAGCAGCAACGCGCCAGCAGTCAGGGCGATGGTCGGCTGCATACGGCCTATCTTGCTATTGAGCAATGTCAGGATAATAGCCGCAGCGGACAAAAAACAAAAAAAGTAATAAATATTCATCGTTCAGGCAAAACAGCCCAATTTAGCGCGTTATCTGACGAAGATGGATTAACAAAGCGCCATCAAGGTAAGTCCCAAAAATCTATTCAGTCAGAAAAACCCAGCGCTGCTCGCTGCGGCGGGCCCGCTGTTCCTGCTCCAGTTTGATCAGGTGGGCCAGCAGGGACAGCTTCGCCACCGGGTGTATCTCCACAGGAACATCGTCGTAGACCCCGAGTACCAGTTCATCGACGCTGGCTTCACCATGCCGGCGCAGGGCATCGACGACCTTGCGCTCGCGCTCCAGCCGGTGCTCGACCAGCCACTCGACGATGGCCGCGGGATTTTCCATGATATCGCCGTGACCGGGCGCAAGATGGCTTAGGGGATAATCCAGAAGCAACTTGAGGGAGTTGATATAGGCGGCCATATCACCGCTGGGAGGCACGATGACCACGGTGGAGCCGTTCATAATATGGTCGCCGGTCATCAGGTAGCCACTGCCCTGCTCCAGAAAACAGAAATGATTGCTCACATGCCCAGGCGTTGCCAGCGCACGCAGGCTGTACTCGTCAGTGGCAAATACCTGGTCGTGCCGGCACTGGGTGTCCGCGACAAAGCTCGCATCCTGAAACATATTGTCAGTCGGCAGCGCAGCCACCACTTCAACCTGGTGATGGCGCAACAGGCCGGCGGTCGCCGGCGAATGGTCAATATGGGTATGGGTCGCAAAAATCCGCGCCAGACGACCGCCACCCGCTTCGATCGCCGCCAGGATGGCGTTGACATGCTCCGGCATATCGGGACCGGGATCGACCACCGCGACGTCGCGCTGCCCCAAAAGATAGGTATTGGTTCCCGCACCGGTCATCACCCCCGGGTTGGGGGCGGTGATGCGACGCAAACCCGGCGCTAGCTGCACCGCTTTTCCGTGGATTAATTCGGGCATATTGGCACAACGGGCTCCGC
>CBDUUA010000485.1:0-2211 GCA_965370135.1 uncultured Cellvibrionales bacterium | reverse complement strand
GCGATCTCGCTGCTACTGATTACGCTGAAAAAGCGTGGCATGCTTGGCTGATACTATGGCTGGTACTATGACTGATGCCATGACGGCAACCCTGCTGCAAAAACTTGGCGATGGCTGTGAGCAGCTGGCATTGGAATTGAACCCGGATCAGCTCGCTCTCTTGTGCAGCTATATAAATATGTTAGAGAAATGGAACCGGGCATACAATTTGACGGCAGTGCGGGATCCGCTGGCGATGATTGTTTACCATTTGCTGGATTCACTGGCGATTCTGCCATGGATTTCTGGTCAACGTTTGCTTGATGTCGGTACCGGAGCGGGCTTACCAGGACTACCCCTGGCGATAGCTTGTCCGCAACGGCAGTTCACATTACTCGATAGCAATGGCAAAAAAACCCGGTTTCTGCAGCAGGTCGTGACCGATCTGGATCTCGATAACGTGATAGTGTTTCAGCAGCGGGCGCAACATCTTGTGGATAACACGGGTTTCGATATGGTATTGTCCCGGGCTTTCGCCAGTCTGGACGATATGCTGGAGCATACCGTCCACTTGCTGGCAGACAATGGCTGCTGGCTGGCGATGAAGGGCAGCTATCCAGTTGATGAATTATCGAATCTTCCAGCGGGTATTGAGTTGCAGTCGGTCGAGCCTGTCGCGGTACCGGGGCTGGACGCAGAGCGACACCTGGTGATTCTGCATCGACAGCAACACAGGGCGTAAATCGGGGATAACAGCATTGACCAGAATTTTAGCGATAGCCAACCAGAAAGGAGGGGTGGGGAAAACCACCACGGCCGTTAACCTGGCTGCCTCTTTGCAAGTAACCAAGCGCAAGGTATTGTTGGTGGATCTCGATCCCCAGGGCAATGCGACCATGGGTTCGGGCGTAAATAAAAACGCTCTGGATCGAACTATTTACGATGTGCTGGTCGAGCAGGCAAAGGTCGCGGAAGTAACCGTCACCAGCCCTGAAGCCGGTTACGATGTACTACCCGCAAACGGCGACCTGACCGCCGCGGAAGTTCTACTGCTGGATCTGGATCATCGCGAGCAGCGACTCAAGAATGCGCTGGCACAGATACCGGGCCGCTATGATTACATCATTATTGATTGCCCTCCAACGCTCAATATGTTAACGCTCAATGGCCTGGTTGCCGCCAACGGCCTCATCATTCCGATGCAGTGTGAGTACTATGCGCTGGAGGGCTTATCGGCGCTATTGGATACCGTGGCGCAGATCACCGCATCGGTTAATCCGCAGCTGGTGATCGAGGGTATCGTGCGCACCATGTATGACCCGCGCAATAGCCTGACCAAGGACGTGTCATCCCAGTTGACGACACACTTTGGCGAACAACTCTATCGCACCGTGATACCCCGCAATGTGCGTTTGGCTGAGGCGCCTTCTCACGGTTTGTCCGCTTTGCACTACGACAAGCAGTCCAAAGGTGCTATGGCCTATCTCACATTGGCCGGCGAAGTACTGCGTCGACAGGAGCAGCGGCAGCGACAACAGCTGGTAGCCGAAACAAGCGTTGAAGGGAGTGACAATGGCAGCTAAAAAAAGAGGTTTGGGCCGCGGCCTGGATGCCTTATTGTCCGGTTCTACGCCGACACAGACACCGGCACCGTCGGTGTCAACCGTGGCATCGCCCCACGAGCACGAAATTTTGCTGCAACTACCGATCGATCTGATTCAACGGGGCAAGTACCAGCCGCGCCGGGATATGCACGCCGAGGCGCTGGAAGAGCTGGCGGAATCGATTCGCAGCCAGGGCGTTCTACAGCCCATCGTGGTGCGTCACATCGATGACAAGCGCTACGAAATAATTGCCGGTGAGCGGCGTTGGCGCGCCACGCAACTAGCGGGACTGGATAAAATTCCGGCACTGGTGAGGGATGTGTCGGATGATACCGCCATCGCCATCGCCCTGATCGAAAATATTCAGCGAGAAGATCTCAATGCCATGGAAGAAGCCGTGGCGCTGGCTCGGTTGCGGGATGAGTTTGAACTGACCCAGCAAGAGGTTGCCACTGCAGTGGGTAAATCCCGCGCGGCGGTTGCCAATCTGTTGCGCATATTAACTCTGCGCGAGGATGTCAAGATACTGCTGGAACACGGTGACCTGGAATTGGGCCATGCCAAGGCTTTGCTGGGTCTGCCGGCTGAACTGCAATCTTCTGCTGCGTCGCAGGTGGTGTCCCGGAGT
>CBDUUA010000484.1:0-2212 GCA_965370135.1 uncultured Cellvibrionales bacterium | reverse complement strand
TATGGATGAATCAAAGGAGTCTCTGATGTCGTACCAGCAAGAGTATTTGCGTTCCATCGAAAACCCCGAGGCATTCTGGCGCGAGAAGGCCAGCGCCCTGACATGGTACAAGGAGCCTGAGACTATACTGGCGGAAGATGACAACGGCATAGCGCGCTGGTTCGTCGATGGCGAGTTGAATACCTGTTACCTGGCGCTGGACTGCCACATTGAGCAGGGACGCGGCGAGCAGACAGCGCTGATCTACGATTCCCCGGTGACTAATTCAAGTCGCAAATACAGCTACTGCGAGCTCAGGGACGAGGTGGCGGTATTTGCCGGTGTGCTGGCGGGATTGGGCGTCGGCAAGGGCGATCGAGTATTGGTCTACATGCCCATGGTGCCGGAGGCGGCGATCGCCATGCTGGCCTGCGCGCGCCTGGGGGCCGTGCACTCGGTGGTCTTTGGCGGCTTCGCGCCCACTGAGTTGAAAGTCCGCATCGATGATGCCGAGCCCAAAGTGATTGTCTCCGCCTCCTGCGGTATCGAGGTGGAGCGCGTGATTCCCTACAAGCCCATGGTGGATGCGGCTATCGAGTTGGCCGAGTACAAGCCTGCTCACTGTGTCGTGCTGCAGCGCGAGCAGTTGCAGGCCGAGTTGGTTCCGGGTCGAGACCTGGACTGGCAGCAGGCGATGGCTGACGCCGAGGCAGTTGCTTGCGTGCCGGTGCTGGCGACTGACCCCCTGTATATTCTCTATACCTCAGGTACTACCGGCGCCCCCAAGGGCATTGTGCGGGATAACGGCGGCCATGCCGTCGCACTGCATTATTCCATGAAGGCGATTTACGATATCAACCCCGGTGAGGTGTTCTGGGCGGCCTCTGATGTGGGCTGGGTGGTGGGTCACAGCTATATTGTGTACGCACCGCTGATCGCCGGCTGCACCACGATTCTCTATGAGGGCAAGCCGGTTAAAACCCCCGATGCCGGGGCATTCTGGCGGGTTATTTCCGACTATGGCGTGAAGGCGATATTCTCCGCCCCGACCGCGTTTCGGGCGATTAAAAAAGAAGATCCCGATGGCAAGCTGCTCGCGAAGTACGATCTGTCCTGCCTCAAAACCCTGTTTTTGGCCGGCGAGCGCCTCGATCCCCCGACCTATGAATGGTTGCAGCAATTGTTTCAGCGCCCGGTGGTCGATCACTGGTGGCAGACGGAAACGGGCTGGGCAATTGCCGCCGACCTGATGGGCGTCGAGGCGGTGCCCACCAGGCCGGGTTCCGCCACTTACCCGGTACCCGGTTATGATGTGCGCATTCTCGACGAGGAAGGCAATGAGCTGCCCCCTGGAGAACAGGGCGCTATTGCCGTCAAATTGCCCCTGCCCCCTGCTTGCCTGCCGACTATCTGGCGTGACCACAGCCGCTTTGTCAGTGGCTACCTGGAGCAGTTCCCGGGCTATTATGTCAGTGGCGACGGCGGTTATTTTGATGAAGACGGCTTCCTGTTTGTAATGGGGCGCACCGACGATGTCATCAATGTCGCCGGTCATCGCCTGTCGACCGGTGAGCTGGAGGAGGTGGTGGGCAGTCACGCCGCTGTTGCCGAGTGTGCGGTTATCGGCATCAAGGATGAGTTGCGGGGGCAGATCCCGGTGGCGCTGCTCTGTCTCAAGGATGGCGTCGATACCGCGGATAGCGAGGTGGAAGCCGAGGTGGTGCAATTAGTGCGAGATACCACCGGGGCGGTGGCGTGTTTGCGCCAGGCCTTGGTAGTCAAACGCCTGCCAAAGACCCGTTCGGGCAAGATCTTGCGGGGAATCCTGCACAAGATCGCCGATGGCGAAGCCTATAAGGCGCCCTCGACAATTGATGATCCCGCGGTACTCAATGAAATGACCGATTTGATGGAGACCCGTTCAATCGGCAGTTTTTCCAAGAACTAAATTGGCTTTAGCATCCAACTGCGGAATCCAGGATTATTCGGAGTAGCCGCCAATTAGCGCATCGATGGTTTTCAGCGCCCCTGGCGAGGCGTCGATGATCTGGTATCCCGACCAGTGGCGATTGAAATTTTCCGCGCGGCGGCTCCACAGGCAGTCGACACCCAGTTCAATTTTGGTTTGACCGTGGATGGCTTCGGGCAACTCCAGGCAAAACTGGAAGATGGAGTTGGTGTTCATTTCCTGGTCACTGATGATCATCAGTCCTTCCACCGTGATATTGGCCAG
>CBDUUA010000483.1:0-2247 GCA_965370135.1 uncultured Cellvibrionales bacterium | reverse complement strand
ACGCCGGGATGACTGCCGATGAGCGCAACCGGGTCCAGGACGACTTTATGGCCAGTGGTGATGGCATCGTCGTCGCCACTATCGCCTTTGGCATGGGGGTCGACAAGAGCAACATCCGCTCGGTCTATCACTACAACCTGGCCAAGGGTTTTGAGTCCTATATGCAAGAGATCGGCAGGGCTGGACGGGATGGCCAGCCAGCCGTCTGCGAGCTGCTGGTCTGCGCCGCAGATCGCACCGTGCTCGAGAATTTCACCTATGGAGATACACCCGACCCCGAGGCAGTGAGCGCCTTCATCGATTACCTGCTGGGTGCCGGCGAAGAAATCGATCTCTCAATCTACGAGGTAGCCCAGCGCTTCGACATCCGCAACCTGGTCGTCAACACCCTGCTCACTCGACTCGAACTCGCCGGAGTGATCCGCGCCGTGGGCTCGTATTACGGCCAGATCCGCTTCAAGCCGTTGAAGCCATCAGGGGAAATACTGAGCGGCCTCGATGAGCGCCGGCAGACCTTTCTCAGAACCTTGTTCAGCTGCGCCACCAAAGCAAGAACCTGGTGTACCCTCGACACCGGCATGGCGGTACAAAAGCTCGGTGTAGATCGCAATAGAATCCTGGCCGCAATGGAGTGGTGCGATCAACAAGGGCACCTCGAACTGCAGCTAAAAGGGTTCCGCCACCTCTACCGCCGGCTTGAGCAAAATGTCGATCGCGCCGGGATCAAAGCCAGCATGACCCAGCAGTTCTCCGATCACGAAGAGCAAGAGATCAACCGTGTCGCCATGATGCTGGACTACGCATCCAGCAGTACCTGCCTCACCCAAAAGTTGCTGCAGTACTTTGGCGAAAGCATTTCTCCCTGCGGCCATTGTGGTCCCTGTCTCGGCGAAGCCGCAGCTGACATCTCGGCAAGCCAACACGCCAAGCAGGAATGTCCCGCTCAGCTGCTGCAATCAATCCAGCCACTGCGCCAGCAACACCCGCAATCTCTCGGCACCCCGCGCCAATGCGCCCGCTTCCTCTGCGGCCTCAGCTCCCCCGCCACCAGCGCCGCGGGCCTCAGAGGCAGTCCACTCTGGGAAAGCTGCGTCCACGTCCCCTTCGGCACCGTGATGGCTCAACTATCGGGATAACACTTGGAAGGCAACTGAAAGGGGGCAGGTCGCTTTAAATTTGTACTGATCAAAAATAAAGCAATCTGACCCAAATGGCGCTAAGTTAAGCTCATTTTTTTGCTGTAGGTGCGAATTTATTCGCATACTGTGTGCTTTATTTGGCGCTGTCATGCGAATAAATTCGCACCTACCCGCTTAACCTAGCGCCATTTCAATCTGACCCCTTCTCCCCTTACCCACCTTTTCCCTTCATTGTGTAATCTCTGGCAGTGGCTCGCCAATGGCTCCGGAAGGCACTTCCACCGCCAATTTGTTTACCAGGGTGGCGGCGATATCGTAGGGCGATATCGATCGGCTAACGGTTTCAGGCCGCAGATTGTTGCCGGCAAATATCACCGGTACATGGCGGTCATAGCGCCACACCGAACCGTGACTCGCCGCAACCACAAGGCCGTCAAGATCGCCGATAAATGATTTCGACCGGAACACCAGGTACACATCACCGGAACGCTTTGACTGGTGGTTGGCGGCCACCATGGCGGCAATCCACGTGTCCGCGACCAGACCCTGTTCGATATCGCTAGCGGTGAAGGTATAGGCCACCGACGGAAATGTTTTTAAAGTTTAGCAAAATCCAGGGTCAGCTCATCCCCGGCGGGGCTAACCGTCAACAGGGTAGTGAAGTATTTGCTGTCACGCTTGCCCCATGGGTGGGGAAAGGTGCGCCCGTAACCAGGAAAGTCGGTCTCCCAGGCATTGTCATCCTGATGGATGCGCTGGTAACTTTCGGGCTCGCGCAACAGTTGCCAGGATTGGTCGGCGTAGCGATCCAGCTTTCCCGCCTCGTTCCAGTCGCGCACCCACTGGGGATAGGCCTCATAGTAATAGCTGGACGTTACAAATTCCCCGGCCGCCTTGGAAAACCAGAAGGCCTTGCCGCTGTCACCGGCCAGAGGGATAGCGCCTCTATCCTTGACAGAAACGGCAAATATTTTGCTCTGTTTCGGATATCGAATAGCCAGTTCGTCCGAGAACGTAGAGCTCAGCAGGGCCAGTGGTGATCGGCCATCGCTGTTGGCAACCCGCTGGGTGGGGTCGATCTCGGCGGATTTATCAACGTCGGCGTTGG
>CBDUUA010000482.1:0-2248 GCA_965370135.1 uncultured Cellvibrionales bacterium | reverse complement strand
ACGCAGATCCAGCCCCGCTCCACCAGATGATTGATCAGCGGCAGGGCCTGCTGATTTTTGTCACCAATGACCCAGCCACCACCATGGACCTGCAGTAACACCGGCGCAAGCTCTTCGCCGGTAAGCGAGGGCTTATAGATATCCAGAAGATTGCGCTCACCCACCTGCCCATAGGGAATATTGCGAATACACTCGACACCGGGACGCTTCATGGAAAAGGGTCGCATCCACTGTCGCCAGTCAATAGTATCCCGCAACAAAGCCTGCCGCGCACCGGGAATCTGTTGACGATAAGCCGGCCCCAGCGCCGCAACCAGGGCGTCGTTGAAACTCTGTTTGGCGCCCGCCGACAAACGCAAGCTATAGCCGAGACCGACAAAGGACAGCAATAACAGCGCCAGCCCCCATTGGCCGCCCGGTTGCGACAGGGCGCCAAAGTAAATCAGGCACAGTGCGGCAAGGCTTTGCCAGATAAGATGTCTCAGCGCTAACTCACCGGGCAACCAGGCAACACAAAAATACAGCGGCAATAACAGGCCGAGCTTGCGACCGCGCAATAATACGGCTACGGTGGCCAGAAAACTGCTACACCCCAGTACTAACAGCAATGTCGATGAAGACACGATCAACCCTCCCGATACATTTTCAACCTTTCAACCTTTCAACCTTTCAACCTTTCAACCTTTTACACTTTCAAACTTTTACACTTGCACACTTTTAAAGAGCTCTAACCGGCATCCAGGCCTGCAATAGCCGCGTCAAAGTCGATACCCAGACGCCGACCCACCATTTCATAGGACTCGATGACATTGCCCAGGCCCTGGCGAAAGCGATCCTTATCGAGCTTCTCTCGGGTATCCGCGTCCCACAAGCGGCAGCCGTCCGGGGTGAATTCGTCTCCCAGAACCACCTCACCCTGAAACAGGCCAAATTCCAGCTTATAGTCGACCAACAACATACCGGCATCGCGAAACAGGGGCTTGAGCACATCGTTGACCGCAAAACTGAGTTCGCGGCTGCGCGCCACGTGGCGGGCCTCACCCCAGCCAAAAGAGGCGATGTGGAACTCGTTGATCATCGGGTCGCCCAACTCATCGTTTTTCAGGAACAGCTCAAACGTCGGCGGCTCGAGATCGATGCCCTCGGTGATTCCCAGTCGACGACAAATACTGCCCGCAGCAATATTTCGCACCACACATTCGATCGGCATCATCGCCAGCTTTTTTACCAGCGCATCGTGGGGCGACAGCAAGCGCTCAAAATGTGTCGGGATACCCGCCGCATCCAGGCGCTCCATAATAAATGCGTTGAACACATTATTGACCATTCCCTTGCGCGCCAGCTTCTCGATTTTTTTACCATCAAACGCCGACGTATCATCGCGAAACTCAAGGATGTAACGGTCGCTATCATCGGTCTCATAGACCGATTTCGCCTTGCCAGAATAGAGTTCTCCAAGCTTTTTCATAGTCTACCTCTCACGGCACTTAGTCAATATCAAGCCAGTTCAGGATTTTATCCTGCTCGGCAAAAGCCATCTGCGTCTCTCCCAGCTGTGGTAGCTGCAGTGCTGCTGCTACCAACGCGGGACTATTATTTTGCTCACTGATGTGGCCCACCGTCAGGGTTTGCAGGCGATCAAGAGATAAACTCTGCAAGAATTCCCGGGTTTGCCGGTTACTCAAATGACCCCACTTACCCCCCACCCGCTGTTTCAGTGAGGCCGGATAGCTGCCAGCGGCAAGCATTTTCTCATCGTGATTCGATTCGATAAACAAGGCATCGCAGCCACTGTAGCACTGCCGTATCCGGGGCGTCACATGGCCCAGATCGGTCAATAAACCCAGCCGCCGACCAGCCGCTTCAAACACATACTGGCAGGGCTCTCGAGCATCATGGGGCACGGTGACCGGCTGCACGCTAATCTCGCCAATCTCAAAGCGGTGTTGCCCACGGATCAACTGCCGCCGCTCCACCCCCGCCAGCGAGGGGTGTCTGGCGGTGCCATGGGTCATATACACCGGCAGTTCAAACTTAAGCGATAGCGCCACCACACCCTTGATGTGATCCGAGTGCTCGTGGGTCACCAGGATACCGCTTAGATCCCCGGCCTCGCGACCCAGTGCCTGCAGGCGCTGCACGGTACGGCGAAGGGAAAAGCCGCAATCCACCAGCAGGCAGGTCTGGCCATGCTCCACCAGCAAACCATTGCCCCGCGAGCCACTGCCAAGGGCTGCCAACCGCACTA
>CBDUUA010000481.1:0-2263 GCA_965370135.1 uncultured Cellvibrionales bacterium | reverse complement strand
ACCGTTTCTAGAGTTATTGACGCAGCTTATCTGGAGAGCACACTGTGGCACGTAAAACCCCCATTACCCGCTATCGCAATATCGGTATTGTCGCCCACGTAGATGCGGGCAAAACCACTACCACGGAGCGGGTGCTGTTCTACACAGGTTTGTCCCATAAGATTGGTGAAGTGCACGACGGCGCTGCCACCATGGACTGGATGGAGCAGGAGCAGGAGCGGGGCATTACCATCACCTCAGCGGCAACAACATGTTTCTGGCAGGGTATGGATAAGCAGTTTGAGCAGCATCGTATCAATATTATCGATACTCCGGGGCACGTCGATTTCACCATTGAGGTCGAGCGCTCATTGCGGGTATTGGATGGTGCCGTGGTGGTGTTGTGTGGTTCCTCTGGGGTGCAGCCGCAAACCGAGACGGTCTGGCGGCAAGCCAATAAATACGAGGTTCCTCGCCTGGTATTTGTCAACAAGATGGACCGTGCTGGCGCTGACTTTGATATGGTCATACGGCAGTTGAAAGAGCGGCTGGGCGCAAACCCGGTGCCGATCCAGATGACTATCGGGTCTGAAGAAGAGTTCAAGGGCGTAGTGGATCTGGTGAAAAACAAGGCCATTCTGTGGAATGAGGCCGATCAGGGCATGACCTTTGAATATGCGGATATCCCCGCCGACCTGGTCGACCGCTGCGCGGAGATGCGAGAGTACGTGATTGAGGCGGCCGCAGAAGCCAACGATGAGATTATGGAAAAATACCTCGAGGGAGGTGAGCTCACCGAAGAAGAAATCAAACAGGGCCTGCGCCAGCGCACCCTGGCTAGTGAAATCATTCCCGTGCTGGGCGGATCTGCATTCAAGAACAAGGGTGTGCAGGCGGTGCTGGACGCGGTCATCGAGTATTTGCCAGCGCCCACCGAGGTGAAGCCTATCGAGGGCACCCTGGAGGACGGCGAGACTGTCGCTGTTCGCAAAGCCGATGACGAGGCGCCGTTTGCCGCGTTGGCGTTCAAGATTGCCACTGACCCCTTTGTCGGTACCCTGACCTTCTTTCGGGTATATTCGGGCACCCTGGCGAGTGGCACCGCAATCTACAACTCGGTGAAACAGAAAAAAGAGCGCGTTGGACGTATGGTGCAAATGCACTCCAATGATCGCCAGGAAATCAAAGAAGTACTGGCCGGAGATATTGCAGCGGCTATCGGCCTCAAGGATGTCACTACCGGCGATACCCTGTGCGCCGTCGACAGTATTATTGTGCTGGAGCGCATGGAATTTCCGGAGCCGGTTATATCCGTAGCGGTAGAGCCCAAATCAAAGCCGGACCAGGAGAAAATGGGTATTGCCCTGGGCAAATTGGCCCAGGAAGACCCCTCCTTCCGTGTCAAGACGGATGAAGAAACCGGGCAAACCATTATCTCGGGCATGGGTGAGCTTCATCTCGACATTTTGGTCGATCGTATGCGGCGTGAATTCAGCGTCGAAGCTAATATCGGCAAGCCACAGGTCGCCTATCGCGAAGCCATCCGTAACATCAGCGATATCGAGGGCAAGTTTGTGCGTCAGTCTGGCGGTCGCGGCCAATATGGGCATGTGTGGATCAAATTTGAACCGGCGGAAGATACCGGTGCCGAGGGCCTCGAGTTTGTGAATGAAATTGTGGGTGGCGCGGTGCCGCGGGAATATATCCCGGCGGTACAGAAGGGCATAGAAGAGCAAATGCACAACGGTGTTCTGGCCGGTTACCCACTACTGGGCTTAAAGGCTACCCTGTACGATGGTTCTTTCCACGATGTGGATTCCAATGAGATGGCGTTTAAGATCGCTGCCAGCATGGCTACCAAAAAGCTCTCGAGCCAGGGTGGTGCGGTACTGCTTGAGCCCATTATGAAAGTCGAAGTCGTTACTCCGGAAGTAAATATGGGAGATGTGGTTGGTGATCTCAATCGACGTCGCGGCTTGATTGTGGGTATGGACGAAAATGCAATGGGTAAGGTAATTAACGCGGATGTGCCGCTGGCTGAGATGTTCGGCTATGCTACGGATTTGCGCTCAGCGACCCAGGGTCGAGCGACCTATACCATGGAGTTTTCCAAGTATGCTGAGGCGCCGAACAATATCGCCGAGGCAATCATTGCCAAGACCAAAGTGGGTTGATTAGCTGTTTGATTAGCTTTTTGATTAGATAAGGCTTCAGGGGAGAATTGATTATATGGCTAAAGAAAAATTTGAACGCACCAAACCCCATGTCAACGTTGGCACTATAG
>CBDUUA010000480.1:0-2268 GCA_965370135.1 uncultured Cellvibrionales bacterium | reverse complement strand
GCAGCTTATATCGCAGCCTATATCGCAGCCTATATCGTTACAACAGGGCGAGGTCGGCACCAGCGGGCATGGCTATTCGAGCATGTCTATTAAAGTGGCGACATTCCTTGTAGAGTCCCACTGGTATCAACAGGGAGACGATAACCCTCATGAAAAGAGCTGCTAATCCACGATTCCTTCACTGGCTGCGTGCGCAGCTGATTGTGACTTGCCTGGCGTTGATGCCTGTTATTGCCCATGGCATAACCTGGCCCCAGGAAGTTGACGCGGACGAAGGCACTATTGTCGTCTACCAGCCGCAGCCCGAGAGTCTCAAGGGCAATATCCTCACCGGTCGCAGTGCCATGTCGCTGGAGCTCGACGATAAAACCGATCCGATTTTTGGCGTGTTCTGGTTCAGCGCCAAAATTGATACCGATAGTGACACCGACACGGTGCTGGTAAGAGACCTAAAAGTAACTCAGGTAAGCTGGCCGGACTCCAAAGATGCGGGTGAACAACGCTTTACCCGGGTGGTCGAGGAGGCCATTCCCAAAGCCGGCTTCACGATTTCCTGGGAGCGGCTCTCTGCCAGCCTGGCCACTGCTGACATCGAAAAGAAAAGCCTGGCCGAGCTCAAGCATGAGCCGCCTCACATCCTCTTCAAGCAGAAGCTCGCGGTGCTGCTGAGTTTCGATGGCAAGCCGAAGTTTAAACCGGTCGAGAACAGTCAATACCAGCGGGCGCTCAATACGCCGCTGATGGTGGCTCGCGATACCCGAAGCAAAACCTGCTATCTCAGCAGTGGTAGCCTGTGGTACCAGGCCAAGGATCCGCTGGGCCCCTGGAACGTCACCCACTCGCCACCGGCTGACCTGGTGGCAATGCTGCCAAAGCCTGAGGACGCAAGCCCGGCGCCGGCGGTGCCGCCGCTTATCGTCGCAGTCACCGAGCCCAGTGAATTGGTGGTATCCGATGGCAAACCGGTGTGGGAAGCGCTCAGTGACGGCAAGGTGCTGTATGTCAAGAATACCGAGACACCCTGGCTGCGCGACCTGCCGACCGGCAATATGTATATTCTTCTATCCGGCCGCTGGTACCGATCCAGATCCGAAGCCGGCCCCTGGACTTTTGTTCCCGCCGATGGCTTGCCCCCGAGCTTCGCCGATATACCACCACGGTCGGACATTGGTGGCCTGCGCACCTCGGTAGCCGGCACGCCGGAAGCCAATGACGCCCTGCTGGATGCCAGCATTCCGCAGACTGCCGCCATCAATAAAAACGATGCCAGCCTGGTGGTGAAATACGACGGCAAGCCCAGATTTGAAAAAATATCGGGCACCCAGGTAGCCTACGCGGTCAATACAGGCGACCAGGTCCTGGAGATCAACAAGCAATACTATGCCGTGGATAATGGGGTGTGGTTTACCGCATCGTCGCCGGAAGGCCCCTGGAAGGTAGCCGATGAAGTACCGGAAGATGAGATTGCCAAAATCCCCCCGAGTTCCCCGGTCTATAACACGACCTATGTGCACATTTACCAATCGACCCCCCAGGTGGTCTATGTCGGTTATACCCCGGGCTATCTCTGGTCTTTCCCCTACTACGGGGTCCCTGTGTATGGCACCGGTTGGTACTACCCCCCGTACTGGGGTCGATACTACTATCCTCGGCCACCGACCTGGGGCTTTCATGTCGGTTACAACCCCTGGAGCGGCTGGAATTATGGTGTCAGCTGGAGCAACGGTTTTTTCAGCATGGGCGCCAGTTGGGGTGGTGGCTACGGTCACTATGGCCCCGGCCGCTGCTGCGGTGGCTGGTATGGCGGCGGCTATCGGCGGCCACCGGTCATCATCAACACCGGCAATATTAATATCGGCAATACGGTGAATGTCGGTAATCGCACCCATATTGGTCGAGAAATCAATAACAATACCTCGATTCGAAACAACAACAGCAATATCTATCAGCGCCCGGAAAACCGCGCGCGAATTGCAGATCGCAGCACTGCCCAGAAAAATCTAAAGCAAGCGCGCAGCGCCGGCGGCAGGGACAATAATGTTTTTGCCGGTAGCAATGGTGGCGTTGCACGCAAGGTTGGCAATGACTGGCAAACCCCCAAAGATGGTCAGTGGAAAACAGATGCCGGTCTCAATCAGCGGGCTACGACAGGCACCCATAAGACCGCCAATGCCGACAGCCGACAACAGGCACAGCAGCTGGAGAAAAAAGTGACGCCCGAGCAGCGCCAAAGCGCCGCGGCCAAAAGCCAGCAATGGCAACAGTCCG
>CBDUUA010000479.1:0-2274 GCA_965370135.1 uncultured Cellvibrionales bacterium | reverse complement strand
TCGCGGCCGATACCACTTTGCTTATAGCCGCCAAAGGGGGCGTCACCGGCATAAAAATTGCCGCCGTTGACGTTGATGGTGCCGGTGCGAATGCGTCTGGCGACGGCCAGTGCACGCTCCTCGTTCGCCGATGTCACCATGCCGGACAGCCCATAGATTGAATCATTGGCGATGCGAACCGCATCGTCGTCGTCCTCGAAGGGGATGACCGCCAACACCGGGCCAAAGATTTCTTCCCGGGCAATACTCATAGCGTTATTCACATCGACAAACACGGTGGGCTCGACATAGAAACCCTTGTCGAGGTGGGCCGGCACACCACCACCGAGCAACAGCGTCGCCCCTTCGGCCACGCCTTTTGCAATCGCTGCTAGCACTCGATCCCTCTGTCGCTCGCTGATCAGGGAGCCCATAATCTGGTCTTCGGCAGAGGGATCGCCATAGGCAATATAGCCAAAGTATTTTTTAAGCAGCACGCAGGCCTCGTCGTATTTTGACCGGGGCAGCAGCAGGCGGGTGCAAATTGCACAGCCCTGGCCCGCGTGAAAACAAACTTGCAGGGCCGTGAACAAGGCGGTGCCGAGGTCCGCATCGTCCAGGATGATATTGGCGGATTTGCCCCCCAATTCCAGAAAAACCTTTTTAACCTGGTTTGCGGCCTGCGCCATGATATGTTTGCCGGTTGCGGTAGACCCGGTAAAAGAAATCATATCGACCCGCGGATCATTTACCAATTGCTCACCGAGCTGCTGCGGATCGCTGGCGGTAATGACATTGAAAACACCGGCGGGAATGTCGGTTTTATGGTGAATGATCTGGCCGAGCAAGGTGGCCGACCACGGCGTCTCCGGCGCCGCCTTGAGCACTACGGTGCAACCTGCCGCCAGGGCCGGAATCGACTTGGCCAGATTGATTTGCAGTGGCACATTCCACGGTGTAATACAGGCGACCACACCGACCGCTTCCTTGCACACAAAGCGCCGGCTGGTCGCGCCCATAAATTCCGACAAACCGATATCCCGCTGCCAGCGGTAGTCTTTCAGTATCTTCAGGGTCTCGGGTATAAAGCTGATGGGAATATCGCATTGGGGCCCGCCCATGCCGCAAATGCCGAGGGGTGAGCCGGTTTCAGCCGCGATCAACGGGCGCAGTTGATCCACGGCTGCCTCGAGTGCACCGTGCAATTGCTCCAGGCAGTGGGCGCGAAATGCATGATTGCGGGACCAGTCGGTTTCATCAAAGGCGCGACGAGCAGCGGCGATAGCCCGCTCCATATCCTCGGGGCCGGCATCGGCCACCAGCGCCATGGTCTCTTCAGTGGCGGGATTGATATTGGCATAGGTGTTAGCGGACGCGGCATTCAGCAGTTCGCCGTCGATCAATAATCGGGATTCGCCTCGGGCCGTCTCGCTCATGGCAGTGCTCATAGCAGTTCTCTTTCAGGGTCGGGTCGTTCAGGGCTTGGGTCGTTTAGGGTTTGGTAAAGGTATCCATAATCAGCTGGCGATTATGGCTGGCGGCGGGCAAATCGAGCCCCAGTGCGGCAGCGGTTTCCAGCGCTGCGTCCAGGTCTTTCTCGCCCAGCTTGCCGAAAGGTTCGAATATGGCGAGGGCGGTGGCCTGATCGCAGCCCTCGAATACAACTGCCCGATTGCTGATAAAGCGATGGTTGAAATCCCCGACCACGCCGTTGGCCTGACCCACACGGTACAGCACCTCCGGATCCAGGCCTGCGGCCTGGGCCAAACGGGTTGATTCGAGAACGGCGATAAAAGACGAATACGTCATCATATTGATGCAGAGTTTTAGTGCGATGCCGGCGCCGAGTTGCCCCGCGTGGACAATACTTTTGGCCGAGGTGTCGAATACCGGTCGGCAGCGCTCCAGAGTTGCGGCATCGGCTCCCACCATATACACCAGTTCACCGGCTTCAGCGCCATGGGAGCCGCCGGTGATCGGCGCATCGATAAGCACCATTTGGCGCTCGGCGGCATCAGCGGCCCATTGTTTAAGGGCTTGCTGGGTCACGGTGGAGTGGATCGCAAATACAGTATCGGGGGTGCCATGGGCGAGCAGGCCCTGCTCGCCGTAGAGCAGGTTTTCGACGTCCTTGTCATCCCGGACGCAGATACCGATGACATCGCACTGTCGCGCCATCTCTGCGAGGCTGGCTGAGCGGGCTCCCAGTCCCACCAACTCTTCAACGGGCGCAGCGACTTCATCGTAGACCATCACATCCAATGCACCTCCCAGCAGGTTTTTTGCCATGGGTTT
>CBDUUA010000478.1:0-2297 GCA_965370135.1 uncultured Cellvibrionales bacterium | reverse complement strand
CAAGGGTTTGCGGCCTGAGGTTCGGTTTATCAGTTTATTTGTATCGGCCCTATTGCCAGAATAATTGGCCGAATAAATTCGGCCCAGGGGCTGTAGGGTCGAATTTATTCGACCATCGGCACTAAACCTTAAAGCGCCGGCAATAGCGCTGATAGACATCGATGCTGTCCAGCTTGTCGACCCCGAATATCTTCGGGTCATATTTGTGACTGCCCAGTTTATGTTGGCGATTAGCCGCAATAAAGCTGCGCATGGCGGTTTCCGTCGAGGAGCTCAACTCCAAATCGAAATACTGGTAGATGCGCTGCACCAGCGCCAGGGGGTCGGCCACCAATTCGGGATAGCGCATATCGAAGATGGCTCCGGTATCCCCTAATTGCTGCCGGTCCCGCAGACACATTTCGGTAACCGAGGCCCAAAAATCCAGTTGTCCTCGACCCGATGTCAGTGGATCGACGTGATCACTGAAAACATCCTGCATGGTCCAGCTGAGGCTGGACACCGAGCCCATGACTTGCTGCGGATTTCGGTGGGTGTGAATGATCATCGCATCGGGATACACATCCAACAAGGTCGGCAGGTATTGCACATGGGCCGGTGACTTCAACAGCCAGCGCTCATGCTGCCAGGCCGACTGCAAATGCTGTAAAAACCGATAGTGAAACCCCAGGTCAGGGCGAAAATCGTGGCGTAATATCCACTGCTGATAGGTCGGCACCTCCAGTATATGCTGAAAGCCAATACTGGAAAACTGGTAGGAAAGAATCATCTGGCACTCATCGGGAAGGTGCGCCGCCATGGGGTGTATCATCTGGAAGTGCGGCACAATACGATGGATAACACCGATCCCCCGCTGTACCTGCTTCAGCCGCGGATCATGCTCAACCGCGTTCTCGAGGGGAGGCGGCACGGGTCTATCGATTTCAAAGGTGCGCGGCGACCGGAACTGTGGATCCTGCCCCAGTATCTGGTAGAGGAAGGTGGTGCCGGTGCGCGGGAAGCCGGCGATAATAAGGGGCCTCCGGATACGCTGCTGGCCGACCTCGGGATGGCTGTCTCGCCAGGCCTCCAGCCTTAGCCGCTGCTTGAGCAGGATCAACACCAGGTTGTACATCATGAAACGGCCAAAGCCATTTAACTGCGCCTCGCCGTTGGCTGCCGATATCAGCGCCTCGAGGCCCTCTTTAAAACTGTTATCGCTAAAGGCTGGTCTACCCTGGGACGCAAGCGCCCGTTTCATCAGCCCTTCGGCGCTAAGCGGGCGCACTATCCCGAGCCGATGGGCCCCGCGATCGAGGGCATTAATGCCCCGGTACCAGAATGGGTTGAGGTGCTCAGGGGGGGCTGACAGTTGGCTCATAACAGGAATCTAACGCAAATACTATGGTTCGAAAGCAGTCTATTGTAAACCGGAAACAAGCACGAACAAAGGTTTAACGATCTGCTTTAACTATCGGCTTTAACTATCGGCCAAAAAGTCGAGCACGTTTTTAGCCAACTCGGCACTGGCCTCGCGCTGGGGGAAATGGCCGACACCAGGCAAGCCGAGCAGGGTCAACTCGCCAGCAAAGCAGTTGTCAATCGAGCGAAATTGATCGCTACCGATACAGCCATCAAGCTCACCGTAGACGACCATCGCAGGCACAGTGGTCTGGCGCGCTAATATCTTGCGCTGCCCGGCGCTGGCGCCCCGAATCATGGCGCGATAATACCCCAGTGCAGCGGCCAAACTGCCAGGCGCTGACAATGCGAGCTTTACCGCGGCTGTGTCGGCAGCGCTAAAATCCCAGGTGGGGGACCAACTGCGATAGAGGCGGTCGATAAAGGCATAATCATTTCGCGCCACCTGCCGCTCCGGTATCCCGGGTAACTGAAAGAACAGCACATACCAGGATTTTCTGAGTTGCGCCCGGGTAAGCCGCGGTTGGTGCATATGAGGCACACACATATACACCAGCTTGCGAAATCGCGCCGGCTGCATATTGGCAGCGGCGCCGGCGGCAAAAGCACCCCAGTCGTGTCCGATAACAACAGCGGGATCTTTACTAAAATAATCCAGCAGCGCCAGTACATCGCCGGCCAGCGCCACTATCGAATAATCGCCGTCGGGCGCCAGCCCGGTGGGATGGTAACCCCGCATAAACGGCGCCACTGCACGATAACCCGCCGCCGCCAGCTGCTGCATTAACGGCTCATAACCGTAGGCGGTATCGGGAAAGCCGTGGAGCAGCAGCACCAGGGGGCCCTCACCCTGTTCCAGCCAGGCATAATCGACGCCGTTGATCAGGGCATGCTTT
>CBDUUA010000477.1:0-2307 GCA_965370135.1 uncultured Cellvibrionales bacterium | reverse complement strand
GGATATGAATCTCTACCGCAATACCGATGACAAAATGATAGCCGGTGTTTGCTCCGGCCTTGCCGATCATTTCGATGTCGCCCATTGGGTGATGCGATTGGTATTTGTATGCGGATTTTTGTTTACCGGTACCGTGGCGGTGCTGGCCTATATCGTGGCCTGGGTACTGTTGGCGCCGCGGCGGATGGGCGAGACGGCGGACACCATGGAATACGATGAGCGGCGGCGCGAATACCGGCCGCGCAATGTATTCCGCTATGGCGAAGATGTGACCACACGGCTGCGGGCCGCTCGCCGGCGGCTTGAGCAATCCACGCGGCGCATCGAGGACATGGAGTCTTACGTCACCTCCCGCCACTACCAATTGAACAAGGAATTCGCCGACCTGGCAGATTGAGCGAACCTGTGGGCTTGCCGTATTTGGCGGTGCTGAGGCGAGAACTCACCGCAACAAGGAGTGCTTAATGACCGTAGAGGGTAAATTGTTGCTGGTGCGGCACGGACAGACATCAGCCAATATCGACCAGGTGTGGCACGGCCATACCGACACGCCGCTGACCGAGCTCGGGCAGCGGCAAGCCGCCCGCCTGGGGCAGGGCTTTCACCGTTATCTGCGCCGGGTCGATGCTATCTATGCCAGCCCGCTGCAGCGTGCGCGGATTACCGCCGAGCAAATTGCCGGTGTCGTCGATCAAACGGTCAGGCTCGATTCACGCTTGATGGAGTTTGGCGTTGGCGACTGGGAGGGGCGCAGCTTTGAGGATTTGTTGGGCAAGCTGGGCTTTTTTCAAGCCATGATGTCAGACCAACATCATCGAGCGCCGGGGGGTGAATCTCGCCATGAGGTCACTTCCCGGTTTGTCAGCGCGGTGGAAGAGATGCGCAGTAATCATCATCCCGATGATAATATCGTGGTGGTCGCCCACGGGGTGGCGATAGCATTTGCGCTGGCCTATTGGCTTGAAAATGACAGCGCGAAATGGGTCAACTACCGGCTCAACAATACCTCGGTGACTGCCATTGACCTGGCGCGTGGTGAAATCGAATACCTGGATCGCACCGACCACCTGTAAGGCAAGCAGATTTGCACAGCTGCGCTGCCTGTAGGGTGAGCTCAGTAGGGTCGAGGTCATTTTATTTTAAGCACACTTCGTAGGGTCGAATTTATTCGACCGGCTCCGCGTAGCGCACATTTTCTTGGTTGGCCGAATAAATTCAGCCCTAAATCGGCAATCGGCGTTGTTTTTTTTCTTAGTACTTTCCTGCAATGGCGCACTGTGGTATTTTCAGAAACCGGTGTCGCGGATAAAGCAGCGGAACTCATGCACTCGAAGATGAGTTGGCGGCTTGATCCGGTGCACCGTCAGACTAACTGAATGGAGATACTAATAATGACTACTAAAGAATCCCCGAATGATGCACTGGTTTATGACTACAAGCAGGATATAGACACGGTCTATAAGGAAATTACTTCCGAGGCTTATCTCAATGACCGAGCTACCTGGAATGTTAATGATAAAATCACCGCCACCATAAAACCGAATGCCAAGGGTGGAGTGGATATTGCTCTGGATCGCCATATTTATCGCGAATATCCCAGGGCTCTCAGGAAACTGTTGCCGGCAAATACGAATATGGACCACCAGGAAACGTGGGAACCCGATGGTGATGGCTGGAAGGGGCGCTACGACGTTGATGTCAAAAAATCTCCAGTAACCGTTGGCGCTGAGTTTACGCTGAAGAAAAAGGGCACCGGCTGCCAGATGCGTATCTGGCACAGCGCGACCGCCAAGATACCGCTGCTGGGCGGGCGTGTTGAAAAATATATCCTGGGTCAAACCTCCGGTCAATTTGGTGATCAGCTGCACTACCTCGACCTGCGGCTGTCGGGTGTGCCGGACCTGCTGCCACGGGATGTCAATAAGTATCCCATGCCGAAATAAAGTGCCGAAATAAAGTGCCGAAATAAGCCGGTACTCGCCAGTACCCGAAAATTCTATTTATTGGGTGCTAGTGCTAGTGCTAGTGCTAGTGCTAGTGCTAGTAATCAGGAGTAACCAGGAGAGGAGCTCACGCTTGCGCGGGTTCCTCTTTTGTTCTGTCTGCTGTTCTGTCTGCAGCTCTGCCTGCAAAAAAAACGCCAAAAGTACACCTGATTACCCATAAACCTCAGTCAATGTAAGCAACCGATAGGGTGTCGACGGAGTTCTTCGCGGAGAAGTGACTTTGGTCGAATGACAAAATCGGCAGGCCAGCCGATTTGCACGGCGAAGCTGCCCGCAGGGTGAGGTACAAGGACGTACCGAA
>CBDUUA010000476.1:0-2319 GCA_965370135.1 uncultured Cellvibrionales bacterium | reverse complement strand
TGTTGGACGAAGCCGCTACGCGACGGAAAAACAATCCCATTCGTTGTATAACATCCTTGTCGGCCTGATTTTCCAGGCCCTTATTGCAAGGAGTTTATCATGAAACCTTCTGAACAAAAGCGCTTCGACCGCCTCTACCAACGCCACCTCAGGGCTCTGAAGCTGCAAGGCATGAGTGACAGCACGATTGATGTCTACGCACGTGCCGTACGGCGAGTTGCCGACTACTTTGAGTGCTGTCCTGACCAACTCACCATCGAGCAACTGGAAGCCTACTTTTATCAATTGGTCGATTCTCACTCCTGGAGCACGGTCAAGGTGGATCGCAACGGCCTGCAATTCTTCTGGAAGCACGTCCTGAAGCGAGATTGGACCTGGGTCGAGATCATAAAGGTGCCCAAGGTGCAGACTCTGCCGGACATACTCTCCCTGTCCGAAGTAGAACAACTGATCGGCGCCACCCGAAAACTTCGTTACCGCGTCTTCCTGCTGACAACCTATTCGATGGGACTGCGCCTTGGCGAGACTCTGACCCTGGAGGTGGGTGACATTGATCGTCAGCGCCAACAGGTGCATATTCGGCGGGGCAAAGGGCATAAAGACCGCATGGTCCCGCTGCCTGATCTCGCCTATCAGGCGCTACAGGCATTGTGGTGCAAGCATCGCCATCCCCGGTTGCTGTTTCCCAGCGCAGTCGGATCGTCGGAGACCATCCGTAGCGCCACCCACCACATGGATCGCGGTGGCGTGCAGTCAGCGATGAAAGCCGTGGTGACGCAGTGCGGGATTAAAAAAAAGTCTCCATCCATTCTCTTCGTCATGCCTTTGCCACACATCTGCTGGAACAGGGCCTGAGTCTTCGCCATATACAAGGGCTGCTCGGCCACGCCAGTCCCACCACAACGGCGCGATACACCCACCTGACAAAAACCACAGAGCAAGATGCAGCCGCCGCAATCAATACGCTGGTTAACCACCTGCATGTCGATCTGAGGAGGCTGTAGTCATGGAATTAGCCGATCTCATTGAACAGTATCTTCCCGCACTTGAGCAAGACTACGGCAGTCGTCTGCTCCCCGGTCATCGTAAAGCCATTGACGCGATACTGCGTTGCCGAACCGCCGAATCCGGTGAAATTAAACTGCAGTGCACCGCCTGCTCAACGCCGTTGCGGCAGCCGAGATCCTGCGGGCATCGTAGCTGCCCCAGGTGCCAGAACCATGAAGCCAGTCAATGGCTCGATCGCCAGCGTACCAGGCTCTTGCCCGTCGAGTACTTCATGATGACCTTTACCTTGCCTCGCCAGTTTCGGGTGACGGCCTGGCGCCATCAGACGACCGTGTACAACATCATGTTGGCAGCGGCTGTCAGCACCTTGAAAGACTTTGGCCGCAACCCCGGTAATCCTGGCGCCGAGATGGGCATGACCGCTGTGCTTCACACCAACACCCGTCGCCTCGATTATCACCCCCACTGTCATATTATTGTGCCGGGTGGTGGCGTGGATAAAGCACGGAAACAATGGAAAAAGCTCAAGGGCAAATACCTTTTCAATGAATTTGCCCTGGCCAGGGTGTTTCGCGCCCGATGCCTGGAAGCGATGAACAAGGCGACCCTGGATTTACCGATCCGTGCACCAAAAAAATGGGTAGTGAATTGTAAGCACATTGGGCGAGGTGAGCCCGCGTTGAAATACCTGTCTCGCTATTTGTACCGGGGTGTCGTCAGCGAACGAAACATCGTCGCCAATCGAGAGGGCCGGGTGACGTTTAGCTACGTCGACAGCGATACCGGCAAAACACAATACCGTACGCTGAAGGGTGAGGATTTTCTTTGGCTGGTCATTCAACACGTCTTGCCAAAAGGCTTTCGCAGAGTCAGGGATTATGGCTTCCTGCACGGCAACGCCAGAAAGCTACTGTCCCTTGTGCAACTGATTCTGCATGTTCTTATCAGCGCAGCCCCAGCTCGGGAACGCCCGTGCTTCCGTTGCCCGAAATGCCAGGCTCCCATGCAAATCCTGGGTTTTATCAGACCAGCCTGGCAGTCCGGATAGCGGGCTCCGGAGCCCAACAACCCTCAATTCATCCCACATACGGAGGCTCATTTGACCCTATGATACAGCGCTTCGCTTCGGTCTGATAAGAGGGCGGGGTTTCGCTCGCCCTAAAAATATTTTGGCTCACCGCGAGCCCTCATTAACGACACCGCCACCCAAAGATATTTGCTTATAATAGGTACTCCACCACTCACGGGCTCGTCCAACTACAGGATAAGGTCGTGGATCGCTCCGCTCTCACAACCTATCCTTATTCGTTA
>CBDUUA010000475.1:0-2334 GCA_965370135.1 uncultured Cellvibrionales bacterium | reverse complement strand
CCAGGCAGTCCGACGAAACAAGCGCTACCAGAGACACAACGACAGCGCGAACAATGGCAGCTGCGCATAGCCTCCAACGGCTGTCCCAACCGATAGGCAACATCGCCACAAAGACAGCTTCCCTGCACCTCCGACCCGGCTTCCGGTATTGATTCGCTCACATCCTGCGCCTGCAGTTGGCCATGTGCTTTGCTGGTGCTATAGCGGGGCAAGTCATCACGGATCGCAAACCAGCCTGGTTTAGCAGCTACATAGGTATGGTACTCGGGGCGTGAGCCAGACTCCCCTTGCAAACCGCCGGCGGGCAGCCAGCGCTTCTGTGCAAGCTGTTCCAGAGCCGGCAGTACTGATCCGCATATACCACAAAAGCAGCGCTGCAATTGATCTGAACTCGGGAAGGTTTTTACCGCTTCTGAACCGCTAGCCCAACAAAAATCGCGACTGTCAACGGCGATCCATGTGGCAAAAGCAACACCGCTGGCCTTGCGGCAAGATCGGCAGTGGCAGAACCACATATCGCCGGGCTCGCCCTCGGCGCTGTAAGCTACAGCACCGCAAAGGCAACTACCCTTTAGACTATGTTGCATAGCCATGGCGGTCTCCATTGATGATTTGGATCACGGGACGACCCCGATAACCTGATAAGCTGATAACCTGATAACCTGATAACCTGATAACCTGATAACCTGATAACCTGATAAACAGACCGCTAGTATATTATCTCGTCGCTGCGCAATTGCTGGTAGCGCTCGTCGCCGATACCGAGGATGTCCTTGAACACATGCTCGTTATCCTGACCGATGATCGGGCCCGGTTTTACCGCTGCCTGATAAGCACTGTTTTTAACATAGCCGCCATAGATGGTTTCTTTAAACCCCAGCGGGTGTTCGACCTCGACAAAGGTTTTTCGCGCCACAAAGTGGGGATCGGTTAACAGGTCAGCCACATTCAGCACCGGCGCCGCTGCAATGCCCTGGCCTTGCAGGGTGTCTGCCAATTCGCGATCGTCGAAGCCCGCTGTCCACTCGGCAATGCTGCCATGCAGTGCATCGATATTCGCGACCCGCTGCGCCACGGTGGCATAGTTAGTTACCGTGACCCACTCGGGACTGCCCATGGCGGCAATCAACTTTTGCCATTCGGCATCGGTCTGCACTGCGATACTGATCCAGCGATCATCACCGGCGCAGGGAAACACGCCGTGGGGCGCAGCAGCCGCCACCGGGTGCTCATTGCTCTTGGGGCCGCCAACCCGACCATTGAGGGCGTAATCCATATAGGCCGGCCCTACCATCTGCATAATCGCCTCCTGCTGGGAGAAGTCGATATGCTGACCCTCGCCGGTATTGCGGCGATGGTTCAGCGCGGTGAGGATGGCGAAGGCGCCGAAGATACCGGCAAAGGGGTCGGAAAAGGCATTCTCAACCGGAATCGGGCCGCCGCCCTTGTAACCCACCAGACTATCCAGGCCCGTTGTCGAGGTCAGGCTTAGCCCATAAGTGCGCACTTCCTTGAGTGGCCCATACAGGCCGGTGGCGGGCATGGAAAACATCACAATATCTTGCTTCGCTTGGCGCAGCACATCGTAGCCAAGGCCCATTTTTTCCATCACCCCCGGCCCGAAATTCTCGATCACCACATCGGCCTGGGCAATCAATTGCAGCACCAATTCCAGCGCCTCGGGCTTTTTCAGGTTGAGGGAGATGGAGCCGTTGCCCGCCCAGCAGGCGTGGTTGGACAAGCTGCGGTTGGGGCCTGGCTCGCCCTCGGCAAAGGGCGGCAGATTGCGGGTCATATCGACCCGGGCATAGGACTCGACCTTGAATACCTCGGCGCCCATAAAGGCCAGAGTCTGGCCGGTAACCGGACCGGCCCACACCCAACCAAAATTGACGACTCGAATACCTTGTAGTGGAAGTGCCTGTGTCTTTGCCTGTGTCATGAAGAAATCCTCCCGTATCCAGCTCTACTATATCGTGCCGTCAGCTTTGTATTGATCCAGCTCGCCTTGGGACAGACCGACTATATCGCGGTACACCTCATCGTTGTGCTGCCCCAAAAGTGGTGCTGGCCTGCTCGGCCCACCGGGGCTGGCCGGCAACTTGAACGGCACCCCCAGATTCTTGACCATGCCAAGCTGCGGATGCTCGATATCGACAAAGTAATCTCGCTCCGCCAAATGGGGGTGCTCCGCGGCCTCGGCAACGGTGAATACGGCAGTGATCGGGCAGCCTGCGGCCTGGCACTTCTCCATGATTTCCATTTTGTCGTGCTGCATGGCCCACTCTTCGATAAAGGGGTAAATCAGATCGGCGTTCTCGGCCCGGGCGCGCA
>CBDUUA010000474.1:0-2337 GCA_965370135.1 uncultured Cellvibrionales bacterium | reverse complement strand
AAAGAGTCGAGTAAAGAGTCGAGTAAAGAGTCGAGCGAGATGAAAAAACGTTGCACAGTGGGTTTGCTACTGGTGTTACTGGCAGGCTGTGGTAGGCCGGCCGTGGTAATCAATACGCCGCTGGGTGCGGTGCAGGGCTATGTGGAAAATGGAACCCATACGTTTTTGGGTATACCCTATGCCAGGCCCCCGGTCGGCGACTTGCGCTGGCGGCCTCCCCAGACCATGCCGGCCTGGGATGCCACTCTGGATGCCTCCGAAATAGCAGATTCCTGTCCCCAGTTCACACCGCCGCTAAATGTGCTGACCGGTGAGGAAGACTGTCTCTACCTGAATGTCTGGACACCCGAGAACAAGCCCAATTACGCCCTGCCGGTGATGGTGTGGATACACGGTGGCGGTTTTACCGCAGGCAGGGCGGCTTATACCCGGGAGGATGGTCAGCGGCTGGCGGCGCACACGGCCAGTATTGTGGTGGCGATGAATTACCGCCTGGGGGTATTTGGTTTTCTGGCACACGAGGCCCTCAGCCGAGAAAATCCATCCCATCCGACATCGGGTAACTACGGCATTGAAGACCAGGCCGCGGCATTGCGTTGGGTGCGCGACAATATTGCCGCCTTTGGCGGCGACCCGGAAAATGTCACCATTTTTGGCCAGTCGGCAGGAGGCGTGAGTGTTTGTGCCCAATTGGCTTCTCCTGCCAGCGCCGGCCTGTTTCATCGCGCAATCATACAGAGTGGCCCCTGCGATACGCCCATGTCATCGCTGCAAGGGGTGAGCGCGCTCGGTAGCAAGCTGTCTCAATCACTCGCTTGTGATGGCGCAGATAGCGCGAAAGACGAACTGCAATGCCTGCGTAATAAATCTGTCAAGCAAGTTGCCGATGTCCTCCCGCCTGACCCCTCCTTTGCCTTTGGCGAGGGTTATACCGTTTGGTGGCCGGTGCTGGATGGCCAGGTGCTGCCGATGCAGTTTCAGCAAGCGTATGAATCCGGCCGTTTTAACCAAGTGCCGGTGATCAACGGCACTACCCTGGATGAAGGCAGCCTGATTGTCTGGCTGTCCCACAATTTATTGCTCAAGCACCTGCAAGCCGATCAGTATCTCGACCGCCTGGAATACCTGGTCGGCTCCCGGCAGCAGGCCGAGTTGGTTGCGGCCCAGTATCCGCTGGCGAACTACGCCAGTCCCTTCGAGGCTTTAACCGAGGCCTTCAGTGACGGCTTTTTTAACTGTATGGCGCGCACGATTTCTGCGGCACTGGCAAAGCATGTACCCCTGTGGGCCTATCAGTTCAATTATCAGGATGCGCCGTTTTTCGTTCCCGGTGCCCGGCTCAAGGCCTTTCACTCGGCGGAAGTTCAGTTTGTGTTTGGCAACCCCATGAGTGTCACGCAATCGGCGTTTGAGGAGGAACAGCTGGAATTGGCCCAGTCTATGATGGGCTACTGGAGTCAGTTTGCGGCCAGCGGTGACCCCAATCGAAGGGGGTTGCCCCAGTGGCCACGCTTTGATGACGGCGACCAGACCCTGCTGTTTGATCAGCGGATCAGCGTCGCCCGGGATGTGCACCGGGTGGACTGTCGATTCTGGGATCGCCTGGACTATAAACGTGCACCGTATCCATAAATCCCCTTGTTAAAAAACATAAGCCACAAAAGATACGAGAGGCATGATGTCGGAAATCAGCGGTCCACTGGAGGGCATTCGGGTACTGGAACTCGGCCAGCTATTGGCTGGGCCTTTTGCCGGTTCCATTCTGGCGTATTTTGGTGCCGAGGTGATCAAAATCGAATCGCCCGCCAAGGGTGACCCGATTCGGGGTTGGCGCGAGCTGGTCGACGATACCTCCCTGTGGTGGTATAGCCTGGGCCGCAATAAGAAAAGCGTCACCATTGATCTCAAGACGGAACCGGGCCGGCAGTTGGTGCGCGATATCGCCGCTCGATGCGATGTTCTGGTGGAGAATTTTCGCCCCGGCGTAATGGAAAAATGGGGGCTGGGGCCCGAGGACATCAAGGCGATCAACCCGAAGCTGATCTATGCGCGCATATCGGGTTACGGCCAGACCGGCCCCTATGCCGGCAAGCCCGGCTTTGCCTCGGTGTGCGAGGCCATTAGCGGTTTTCGCTATGTCAACGGCTTTCCCGGCGAGGCGCCGGTGCGGGCCAACCTCAGTATCGGCGATACTATTGCCGGTATCCACGCCGCCCTGGGTATCGCCCTGGCGCTGTTGGCGCGCTATAAAAACCAGCAATCCGGTCAGGTGGTAGACGTGGCGCTGTACGAGGCCATGTTCAATCTGCTCGAGGCGGTGGTGCCGGAGTATTCCGG
>CBDUUA010000473.1:0-2349 GCA_965370135.1 uncultured Cellvibrionales bacterium | reverse complement strand
CAGAAATACGATGTCTATATCGACAGTGTCTTTGGTGAAGGCCGCATTGCCCAGAGTGCGTCCCTGAGCACGGTACTTATCCTCAACTGGTCGCGGGACGCGTCCGAGCCCATGCAGGTGCAGACCATTGATTTATCCCGGCGTACAGAACTGCTGTCGGCCATCATGAAATCACCCGGTCCCTTTTATCAATACCCCGACGGCAGCTTTCTCCAGGACACCACCCCTGCGGATGAAGCCCCCTACCTGGAGGCACTGGCCGGGGTGCAGGTGGTCGAGGCGACCGGCCGCATCGATTTTGCAGCGCTATCGACGGTCTGTATCGACCAGCTGTTGGTGGCGCCGACATGAGCGCCGCCCGGCCTGGCGGTCGCCAGCTATTGCTACTGCGCCATGGCAAGGCATACCGCACGCAGACGCTGGAGGACTACCAACGTCCGCTTAAAGACAAGGGCAAACGCGGCGCGCAGCGCATGGGCGTGTGGTTACTGCGAAATGACCTGGTGCCCGACTACATCATCACATCGCCCGCTGAACGCGCCCTGACCACGGCAGAGAAAGCCTGCAAAGTGATGGCCCACGGCACTGCCGGCATCGTCGAAGAGCCCCGCCTGTATCAAGCTGATCGCAGCGGGATTCTCGATGTTCTCGCCGGTTTGCCACCGCAGTGCCAGCGGGTCATGCTGGTCGGCCACAATCCCTCACTAGAGCAGATACTCCAGCACCTGGTGCCCGCCGGCGACCTCCCTGCCGATGTCCGGCTGGCGCCGGCGAGCCTGGCCCAGCTACAAATGCCGAGGGACTGGTCGGCGCTGACGCCCGCCTGCGCCTCGCTGTTGCAGCTGACCCATGCCAGGGAATTGCCCAAAAAATTCCCCTACCCGACAGCCCACAGCACCGAACTCAGGGATCGGCCTGCCTACTACTACACCCAATCCTCAGTAATCCCCTATCGGCTGGCAGACGGTCGCCTGGAGATCCTCATCACCGGCTCAAGCAAGATGAAGCACTGGGTGGTACCGAAGGGCATCAAAGAGCCAGGGCTGTCACCCCGGGCTTCGGCGGCGAAGGAGGCCCATGAAGAGGCCGGCGTCGAGGGGGTGGTCGAGCCACAGGCCATAGGCTCGTACCAGTATGAAAAATGGGGTTCGGTGTGCACGGTCGATGTCTTCCCCATGGCCGTCACCCGACAGATCCCGGAACACCAGTGGCGTGAGCGCCACCGTCGCCGCCAATGGGTATCGCCGGAACAAGCCGCAGACCAGCTGCGACAACCCGAGCTGGCGGCTATGGTCGCGGCCCTCACCCGCAAACTGGCGGTACCCTTTCAAGATGATAGTGCCTAATGCCGCGCACCATTGCAGCCCTGATCCGGCACGGCGACTACCAGCAACTGCCGAATACACCAAGCGCCCTGCAGCCCTTTCCCTTGACCTCTCGCGGTTGCCAACAGGCCGAGTCGGCAGCACACACACTCAACGCAATGCTCAGTCAGAACCCCTGGTCACTGGCCGCGACAATCGATAGTTCACAGCTGCTGAGGGCGTGGCAAACCGCCGATATTATCCGCGTACACTTACATCAGGCCGACCTTGTAGTCGACAGCTTCGATGCCCTGGCGGAGCGCAGCATGGGTAGCGCCGCCAACCTGAGCATTGACCAAATCGAGTCGATACTGGCGCAGGATCCACGCTATTGCTCACCACCACCGAACTGGAAAGCGCGCAGTGACTATCAACTGCCGCTGCAAGGCGCCGAATCACTGGTGCAGGCGGGCCAGCGAGTCGCCGCTCACCTGGGCGCACAAATGCAGGCGCTACAGGTAACAGCGGCCGGTGACACACTGAAGTTGTTTATCGGCCACGGTGCATCCTTCAGGCATGCCGCCTGGCAACTGGGGGTGCTGGCTTTCGAGCAGATCGCCCAATTGAGTATGTATCATGGCAGCCCGGTATTGCTTGAGTATCGAGATGACGGCAGCTGGTCGCATATTGCCGGCGACTGGAAACAGCGCAAATCCTCCGAGGAAATCACGGACTAATTGACGGGTTGATTGATGGGTTGATTGATGGGTAAAACAATGAGCAAGGGTAAAAATTCTGTGCTGCCCCGGGTTCGCGGCAAAAAGTGGATACCGGCACAACTCCCCCGGGGCCGCCAGCCCTGGATCTTAGGCAAGCCCACCGATGCCGCCGACAAGTATCTACAGCAAATGCTGCAAGATGCGCTGCAAGTTGCAAGACAGCACGGAAAATGGCAGTGGCCCAGGCGACAGGTGTTCTTTATCGCCGATCCCCATGCCGATGCCGATGCCTTCGTCGACTCCCTGGCCGCTTCGGGAGGTATCAG
>CBDUUA010000472.1:0-2363 GCA_965370135.1 uncultured Cellvibrionales bacterium | reverse complement strand
TTACAGACTACAGGGAGGGCTCAATGGCTGTCATTAATATGTCGGATATCGATCTGTCGGCAAAGCGAGTGCTGATTCGAGAGGATTTTAATGTGCCCTTGAAGGATGGCGCCATCACCAGCGATGCGCGCATCCGCGCCGCACTGCCGACCATCCGGCGCGCTATCGATGCCGGCGCCGCCGTGATCCTGATGTCCCACCTGGGGCGGCCGACCGAGGGCGGCGACGCCGGGGACAACGCCGCCTACACCTTGCAGCCGGTGGCGCTGCACCTGGAAAAACTATTGCAGCGACCGGTAAGCCTGGTTGCGGATTACCTGGCGGCGGGTGTCGAGATTGCACCCGGGCAAGTGGTCTTGCTGGAGAACGTGCGCTTTAATCCGGGAGAGAAGCAGGACGACGAGGCACTGGCCCGGGCTTATGCGGCACTTTGTGATGTCTTCGTGATGGATGCCTTCGGCACTGCTCACCGGGCTCAGGCCTCGACCCATGGGGTGGCCCAATTTGCCGAGATCGCCTGTGCGGGGCCCCTGCTGGCGGCGGAGTTGGACAATCTGCAGCGCGCCCTGGCCGAACCACAGCGACCGATGGTGGCGATTGTCGGTGGCGCCAAGGTCTCCACCAAGTTGACGGTGCTGGAATCCCTGCGTGACAAAGTCGACCAGCTTATTGTCGGCGGCGGTATCGCCAATACCTTTTTGGCGGCCCGGGGCTTTTGCGTCGGCAAATCCCTGTGTGAGCACGATTTGATTCCCCAGGCCAGGAGTTTACTGGAGCACTGCGATATTCCGCTGCCCACGGATGTGGTGGTAGCCAGCGAGTTTAGCGAGTCAGCGGCTGCGACCTGTAAAGCCGTGGAAGACGTGCAGCCGGAGGATATGATCCTCGATATCGGCCCCGATTCGGCGCAGCGACTGGCGCAGATCATTGAGGGCGCCAAAACTATACTCTGGAACGGCCCGGTGGGCGTATTTGAATTTGAGCAATTTAGCGCCGGCACCCAAGCGCTGTCGCTGGCCATTGCCGATGCCGAGGCTTTCTCCATTGCCGGCGGTGGTGACACCCTGGCAGCGGTGGATAAATACGGTATCGCCGACAAAATCTCCTATATATCCACCGGCGGCGGCGCTTTTTTGGAGTATGTCGAGGGCAAAACCCTGCCGGCGGTGGCGATACTGGAACAGCGCGCCCTGTCGTTTCGAGAGTCGTTTCGAGAGTCGTCTCGAAAGTCGTCTCGAAAGTCGGCTCGATAGTAACGGTACAGACAGCGGTATCTACAGCAACTTTATCGATAGCAGCTTTATTGATAGCCGTATCGAAAAAAATAGCGGCCCGCGATCCATGACGGCGGCGGGCAACATTTAAAGCAAAAGAGAAAAGGAAAAAGGTGAAATTATGGCTCTTATCAGCATGCGTCAATTATTAGATCACGCTGCCGACAACGCTTATGGCGTGCCGGCTTATAACGTCAACAATCTCGAGCAGATGCGCGCCATTATGGAAGCGGCAGACCAGACCAATAGTCCGGTCATCGTGCAGGCTTCGGCGGGCGCCCGCAAATATGCCGGCGCCAATTTCCTGCGCCATTTGATCCTGGCGGCAATAGAGGAATTTCCCCATATTCCGGTGTGTATGCACCAGGATCACGGCACCAGCCCGGCGGTGTGCCAGCGCTCTATCCAGATGGGTTTCAGCTCGGTGATGATGGATGGCTCGCTGCTGGAGAACGGCAAAACCCCTTCGAGCTATGAGTACAACGTCGATGTAACCCGGCGCACGGTAGCGATGGCCCACGCCTGTGGTGTGTCGGTTGAGGGTGAGCTCGGTTGCCTGGGTTCTCTGGAAACCGGAGAAGCCGGTGAAGAAGACGGCGTCGGCGCCGAGGGGGTGCTGGAGCACTCGCAACTGCTTACCGACCCCGAAGAAGCCGCCGATTTCGTCAAGGCCACCCAGGTCGATGCCCTGGCCATAGCCATCGGCACCAGTCACGGCGCCTACAAATTCTCGCGCCCGCCCACCGGTGATATTCTCGCCATCGATCGCATCAAAGCGATCAACGCCCGCATCCCGAATACCCATTTGGTGATGCACGGCTCCAGCTCGGTGCCCCAGGAGTGGCTGGCAATTATCAATGAATTCGGCGGCGACATACCGGAGACCTACGGTGTGCCGGTGGAGGAGATTGTCGAGGGCATCAAGCACGGTGTGCGCAAAGTGAATATCGACACCGATCTGCGGCTGTCGTCTACCGGCGCCATTCGTCGCTTTATGGCGCAGAATCCATCGGCCTTTGATCCGCGCCAATACCTCAAGGAAACGGTAGCGGCGATGAAGGGCATTTGCGTCTCGCGCTATGAGGCTTT
>CBDUUA010000471.1:0-2368 GCA_965370135.1 uncultured Cellvibrionales bacterium | reverse complement strand
CCATTGTTATCGCCAACGATGTCTCTGCTCGAGACGTTCAAATCCCTGAAACTCAGTTTTTTAAGGGAAAAAGCTACCGGACTTTTTGCCCGGTTGGCCCCTACCTGTGTTTGTTATCTGAAGATAGCATCCACTACCTGAATCAGCTCCACCTGGAACTCAAAGTAAATGGTGAAACCCGCCAGAAAGACAATACTGAAAACCTGGTGTTCAAACCGGCGGAAACCCTGACGGAACTTTCGAGTTTCACTGATTTGGACGTGGGTGACCTGGTTTTAACCGGTACACCCAGCGGCTGCGCCCTGCAAATCCCCTCGCCCACCGTCGTCAAATTATTTTCCCTGTTGCCCGAATCAGTACGCTGGAAGCTATTTAAACGTATTCAGGGAAAACGAAGTCAATATCTGCAAGCTAACGACAAAATTGAAGCCCGTATTCACAGTCAAGACCAAAAAATAAACCTTGGATGCCAGCAGAACCAAATTATCGATGCTTAGGCAGGCCCAATAACAAAAACAGGCGCTATACTGGTAACAGTCCCGCTACCCATCGTCTATGCAAGACCTGTCTTTTCAACCTGCAAATATCAAAGGAGCGCTGTTATGCCCGCAACGGTTAAGTCACCACTGGAAATGTTCTACCGCCGAGAGCGCGAGATACCTGAAGCGGTGTACTTGCGCCAACCCAAAGCGCTTGTGTGGCAGGAATACACCTGGCGCGAAGTGGCCGATCAGGTGCGTCGCATAGCCAGCTTCCTCAAGAGCAGGGACTACCCCGCCGGCAGCCGCATCGCCATCTGGTCCTCCAACAGCAAGGACTGGCCCATTGTCGATCTGGCCATCATGCTCAGCGGCCATATCAGCGTGCCCATTTACCCCGGCCAGGACACAGGGTCGGCTAACTATATTTTCAATCACAGCGGGGCCAGGCTGGTCTTTGCCGGTGCTTTCGACCAGGCCGCTCATGTGCAGGACGCGCTGGTTGAGGGAATGGAGACCGTCGCCATGCTCGGTTGCAGTATCGATTGCGATACCAGCCTGGAGGCCATTATTGCCGACTACCCTCCTTATACCGACTCCCCGGTGCCAGACCCCGAAGATGTCTTTACCATCATCTATACCTCGGGCACCACCGGCAACCCCAAGGGCGTCATGCATATGCACCAGACCCCGGGACATGTGGTGCCGGGGCTGACCGAAGCCTTTAGGATGGATGGGGGCGAGAACAGGCTGTTTTCCTTTCTGCCCATGTCGCATGCCGCCGAACGGATTGTCGTGGGCATGACCAGCCTCTACGCCAACGCCTCCATCTCTTTTTCAGAAGGGCTGGCCACCTTCGGCGATGAGATCCGCTCGGTACAGCCGACCTTATTTTTCGCCGTGCCCCGCCTGTGGGTCAAGTTCAAGGAGGGCATAGACGCGGTGATACCGCCAGCGGCACAGGCACATTTGAGTGATGAACAAAAGGCGGGCATTGCTACCCAACTGGGCCTGAGCGAAGCCAGGTTTATCTTTACCGGCTCCGCCCCATGCCCAAAGGATGTGCAGGGCTGGTTTCTGGACATGGGCATCGTGCTGCGCGACGGCTATGGCATGACCGAGAATTTCATTCACGGCGTCGCCTGGACCAAAGACGATCATCCCATTTCAGGTTGTGTGGGCTCACCTATGGATGACAGCGTACAGGTACGGCTTTCCGATACCGGGGAGATACAATTCAAGAGCAAGGGCCTGATGAAGGGCTACTACCTCGATGAAGAAAAAACCGCCGAAGTATTCGACGACGGCTGGTACTGTACCGGCGATTCCGGCAAATTCGATGAAGACGGCAACCTCTGGGTGACGGGGCGGGTCAGCGAGGTGTTCAAAACCTCCAAGGGTAAGTTCATTGTCCCCATGAAGCTTGAAGATCATTTCGGCCGCTGCCCGATTCTGGCGCAGTTCTGCATTATGGGTCACGGCTTTGACCAACCCGTTCTGCTGACCACGCTCTCTGAAAGTGGCGCCACGCTGGACCAGGAGACGGTTAAAAGTGAACTGCAGGCCCTGCTGGAGGAGATAAACGCTGAAGTACCCCCCTACGAAAGAGTGGGCCAGATCTATGTGACACCCGAGTGGACCATAGAGAACACGCTATTGACGCCTACCATGAAAATTAAACGCAACCAGATCGAGCAGACCTATCGCGACCTGATAGAGCAAAACCTTGCCGGCGAGCGTGTTATTTTTTTATAGCGGATTGTCACCGGCGACCGTACTCGTAGTTAAACGCGGCGAATGCTTACCCGTAATCACTTCAACCAGGGGCGCGGACGGCGATCCATGGCGCGTTTCATGCCGCCTAATACTTTCATATCCAGCTTCTTGCC
>CBDUUA010000470.1:0-2384 GCA_965370135.1 uncultured Cellvibrionales bacterium | reverse complement strand
AATCAGCTCTTCTTTTTCAACGGTGTATAGCCGTTGCTGGTGGCGCTACTCGCGGACGTGGCGCTGGTACTGGCTGCCTTGCGCCGCTTGCCCTTATTCTTTTTATCCCTGAGACGCTGTTTGCCCTTGAGCGCACTTTTGCCGGCGCCGCCCTTCTTCTTTTTGGAACCAGCCGCTTTACCCGATGATTTAAGTTTTTTGGGCCCTTTGTAGCTGCCTGCCAGCGGCACTATGTGGCGTCGTTCGAACTTGATTCGCAGGTAGCGCTGAATGCCGGCCATCAGGTTCCACTCCGGTGCGCTGATCAGGCTTATGGCCAGGCCCTGCTGGCCGGCGCGACCGGTGCGGCCAATGCGGTGGACGTAGTCATCACCATTGCGTGCCATGTCGAAGTTGATCACCAGATCGACCCCTTCGATGTCGAGACCCCTGGCGGCAAGGTCGGTACTCAACAGCACGTTGACGCCGCCCTGGCGATACAGTCCCATGATGCGGTTGCGTGCTGATTGTGGCATCTCGCCATGCAGTACCGCGCTGCGTATTTCGAGCTGAGCGAAAGCCGCGCCCAGATGATCGGCTTGCAGTCGAGTGTTGCAGAACACCAGCGCCTTGCGCCATTTCTCATGTTGCAGTAGCCAGATCAACAAGCGCTGTTTGTGGGCTTTATCGTCTGCCAGTACGATTTGCTGGCGAATATCGCTGTGCTGTCCTCGAAGCGGATCTACCTCGATGAGTTCGGCTTGTTGCAGTAGCTGCTGGCCGATAGCGCGCAGACCTTTTCGCTCCAGGGTTGCTGACAGTAACAGCGTCTGGCGCTCTGCGTTGCAGTGCCCGGCAATCTGCAATACGTCCTCGCTGAAGCCCATGTCGAGCATGCGGTCGGCTTCATCGATAATGAGAACTTGCAACTGGTCGAGCTCGGGTGCACCGCGACACAGGTGTTCCAGAATGCGACCGGGTGTGGCGACCAGAATTTCCGGATTCTTGCGCAGTACCGCGGCCTGGTGTTTGAAATCGTCGCCGCCGGTGAGAGCTGCTACCTTGAGTGCCGTACCCGTGGTGAGCTGCTGACAATGCTTGACGACTTGCTGTGCCAGTTCGCGGGTGGGTACCAGTACCAGGGCGAGGGCGCCGCTATTTCGGTGCAGTAGCGGATCCAGCGTCAGCAAACGGTGCAAGGTCGGCAATAAAAAGGCCAGGGTCTTGCCGCTGCCGGTGCGGGCGCTGACTAGCAGGTCACTGCCCTCGAGGGCTTTGGGGATCAAGCTGGCTTGCACCGGAGTTGCTTGCTCAAAGCCGATGCGCTGCAAGCCGGCCAGCAGGCGCTCATGGAGCTGAAATTGACTGAATTGCATGGTGGTGTTCGCAAACATGGAGGGTCTGTACTGTAGCATTCGCACTGTCCCATCGCCACTCGCTGTTTTTACCGCAGCCCAAGTAAGCTAATGCTCATGCCAGGGCACGGGCCCTGGCATGCTGCGTCAACCCTTAGCGAATCTTGGCAATGATATCGTTGGCGTAGCCTTCGAGATACGCTCGTTTTTGATCGAGAGTACTGTTGGGGCCGACATTGAAGGCGAAGGGCAGGCTGACAATGCCCTCGACACCGGCATCGACCAGGCGTTTGATCTCGTCGAGATTGTTGGGTTCGGCGCCATACAGCGGCACGATCATATGGAAGGGCTCGTTGCTGCGGCCGTATTCGGCGCGCAGGGCGTTGAGCTGCGCCACAGTTTGCAGTGCGTCATCAATGGTTTGACCAGGTCCCATCCAGCCGTCACCGACTCGGGCGGCGCGGCGCAGGGCCGGTTTGGACATGCCGCCGATATAGATGGGTACCGGTTGCTCGGGCACCGGGGTCATTTGCAAGGGCGGGAAGTCAAAAAACTCGCCGTGGTGCTCTACCATCTCCCCAGTCCACAGCTTTCGCATCACGTCGATACACTCGTCGAAGCGCTTGCCGCGGGTTGTAAAGTCTATTCCCAGCAACTCGAACTCTTCTTTCATCCAGCCCGCGCCGGCTCCCAGGCAAATGCGGCCATCACTGAAATAGGCGGCGCTACTGGCGGCCTTGGCCAGTTCGACGGGGTGGCGCAGGGGCACGATATAGACGTTGGTGACGAATTGCAGGCGTTCGGTCTTTGCCGCCAGCGCCGCGGCTAGCGACCATGCCTCGGGCCATACGGTGTGCTCGGTAAAGGAGGGCGGCTTGCCGTCAGCAGAGTAGGGGTAGGGAGTGTCGATGTGCTCGAAGTGGATCAGGTGATCGGAAATGGTGGCGCCGTCAAAGCCGACTTCTTCCACCAGTTGTGTTGCGTCGAATAAATGACTGCCTTCACAGAGGAACATGGACTGCCAGAATTTCATGGGTGATCTCCTAATGA
>CBDUUA010000469.1:0-2386 GCA_965370135.1 uncultured Cellvibrionales bacterium | reverse complement strand
AGTGCGATGTGTAAATACTTGATGATCAGCCACATAAAATAATTACCTGTTAAAGTCTGTTAAAACCTTTTATAGCCTTTTATAAGATAACGGCGTCGATATCGCCATCGCCCATGCGGATATTGATCCGATCATCGCTGTTCAAGCCTGCCACACTTTTGACAATGCGACCGCGCTCATCGGCGACAATGGAATAGCCTCGCTGCAGGGTTTGCAGTGGGCTGACTGAATGC
The DNA here is from genome assembly GCA_965370135.1 of uncultured Cellvibrionales bacterium. Lineage (GTDB taxonomy): Bacteria > Pseudomonadota > Gammaproteobacteria > Pseudomonadales > JAHEGP01 > JAHEGP01. The sequence continues at coordinate 2,153 of CBDUUA010000469.1, read as the reverse complement.
AATAGCTCACCGTTTTTCGCCAACCGTTGCTGTTTTCCCTGTAGCTGTGTTTGCCAGCGTTCAAGCAATTGTTGCCGCAGGTGTTCGAGGCGCTCTCGCTGGCGATCGATACGGCTTCGCGGCGTCAGTAGCGCCAGCCGCTGGTGAATTTGTTCGACCTGCAATTGGCGCCGGCGCAGGAGTTGGTGACTGGCTCGGGTCAGGCGCAGCTCCGATTCATCGAGCCGCAAACTGTATTCCTGTAGTTGGGCGCCGGGGTGCTTCAGGCGTTTTTGTACGGCGGTCAACTGTTGTTGCTCGCCGGCGAGGCGATTGCCGATTGAGCTTAGCAGGCGTCGACAATGGCCGTTGATGAGATCCCGCAGCTGATCCTGATCCGGGCTTAGTAGTTCGGCGGCAGCCGAGGGTGTGGCGGCGCGGTGATCCGCCACCAGGTCGGCAATGCTGAAATCAATTTCATGACCGACCGCGCTGACCACTGGCAGCTCACTGTGGTAGATAGCACTGGCCACGATTTCTTCATTGAATGCCCACAGGTCTTCCAGGGAGCCGCCGCCCCGGCCGACAATGAGCACGTCGAGCGGTGGCTTGAGGTGGGCTCCCAGGGTATTCGCCTGCTGGATGGCCTCGGCGATCTGCCCGGCGGCACCGTCTCCCTGCACCGGCGTCGGCAGCAAGGTTATCGGAATTGCCGGAAAGCGGCGCCGCAGCACGGCGACGATATCCCGCACCGCCGCTCCCGACGGCGAGGTCACCACGCCAATATGCCGGGGCAGTTGCGGCAGCGGCTGTTTGTGGGCCGGGTCAAACCAGCCCCTGGTGGCAAGTTCCTGCTTTAGCTGCTCAAAGGCCCGCTGCAGTGCGCCGACCCCAGACTCCTCGAGGCTCTCAATGATTAATTGATAGTCGCCCCGATTCTCGTAGATACTCAAGCGGCCGCGGGCGGTGATCTTCATGCCGTTTTCGGCCCGGAACCTGAGCAATTGATTGCGATTGCGGAACATGGCACAGCGAACCTGGGCCCTGGCGTCCTTGAGGGTAAAATACCAGTGGCCGGAGGAGGGACACGCCAGGTTGGAGATCTCCCCCTCGACCCAAATTCGGGAAAAATGGGTTTCCAGCAGCTGCCGGGCTCGCTGGTTGAGCTGTGATACGCTCAGTATCTTGCGCTCGGTAGCCGTGAGCGGCGATTGCACTGGGTTCACTGTGTCATCCCGTTGTTAGTCTCTTACCAATAAGGGTTAAGTCATTTACCCGCCAAAGCCAGACCGCTATAATGCCGCGTCTATTTTCAGACCCCCGCCCGTTGAGGAGATCTATGCTCCGCATTACTCAAGAAGCACTGACATTCGATGACGTACTGTTGGTACCCGGTTACTCCGAGGTGGTATCCCGGGACGTAAGCCTGCAAACTCGCCTGACTCGTGGGCTCAGGATCAATATGCCGCTGGTTTCCGCGGCGATGGATACGGTGACCGAATCCCGGCTCGCCGTGGCCATGGCCCAGGAGGGCGGCATCGGTATTATCCACAAGAGCATGACGGTTGACCAGCAGGCGGCACAGGTTCATGCCGTTAAAAAGTATGAAAGCGGGGTGGTCAAGGATCCCATCAGCATCGAGGCCAGCGCTTCGGTGCAGGACTTGCTTGAAATCAAGCGCCAGTATCAAATCAGCGGCGTACCGGTGCTGGACAAGGGTGACCTGGTCGGTATTGTCACCAATCGCGATGTCTTGTTTGAGGCGGACTTGAGCGTTCCCGTCTCCAGCATTATGACCCCGCGGGAGCGCCTGGTGACGGTCAGGGAAGGGGCCGACCTGTCCGAGGTCAAGCATTTATTGCACCAGCACCGGATCGAGAAGGTGTTGGTGGTGGACGCGAAATTCAATCTTCGGGGCATGATTACCCTCAAGGATCTCAGCAAGGCGCAGACTTACCCCAATGCCGTCAAGGACGACCTGGGCCACCTGATCGTCGGTGCATCGGTGGGTACAGGCGCCGATACCGATGAGCGAGTGGCGGCGCTGGTAGGGGCGGGGGTCGACGTGCTGGTGGTGGATACCGCTCACGGCCACTCGCTCAATGTGATCAATCGAGTCAAATGGATCAAGCAGCATTTCCCGCAACCGCAGCTTATTGCCGGCAATATCGCCA
>CBDUUA010000468.1:0-2387 GCA_965370135.1 uncultured Cellvibrionales bacterium | reverse complement strand
GTCGTCGGCGAAGTCGATCTTACTGCCGACGAATTGCTGCATCCAGGTCTCCGCGTCCTCCTGCTCCAGCAGGCCGCCGGGACCAAAGAAGGACGAATAGTTGGTGCGCAGGATTTTCTTGACGCTGTCGGGGGCATCGGCGGGCACCGGGCACCAGCTCCAGTATTCCACCTTGCCCGGGCCCCGGGGATGTGAAACCTTGAATGAAGTGTTAGACCAGAGAAAGGAAAAATTGGGGTAGACGCCATAGGTCAGGCCCTTCATCCTGGTTCTTAGAGAGCCTACACGCTCTCGCGCCCGGGCATGCAATTCCAGCAGATACTCCTGCACTTCGGCGCCGCCCAGAATACTTCCCATCGCCTCCATACCCCAGGCCAACTGCTCCGGCGGCGTGTCTGCAGGCATCAGCCTGAAGGTAGCACCGTGACCGGGGTGGGGCACCACGCTAAAGCCGTACTCATTGATTTCGTCAGCTGCTTCCCGGGGTATGATAGCCGCGTGCAGGTAGGGACCGTGATTGACATCCCCCAGCTGGTTTTCCATCGGCACTTTCCAGTTGGCATTAATGGCCCATTTATGGGGCGAGCCCATAATTTCGATACCATCGGCAAAGCGATCAAAATAGGCATCGAGGTAAAAGCGCATATCCCCCAGATAGTCCTCCAGCGACTCGATGTTCTGGTCAAAGCTGCCGAAGATCATGCCGTGCCAGCTCGCCAGCCGCGGCACCGGTTTTAGCCCCAGCTTGCTCTTGTCGGGCTTGTTAGCCACAAGGCGCTCCTGGGGTATCGCCACCAACTCGCCTTCGACACTATACGACCAGTTGTGATAGGGGCAGACAAAGCGTTTGGCATTGCCGTGATCGGCCCGGCACACCGGCAGGCCCCTATGGCTGCAGCTATTGATACTGGCGTAAATTTTGTGATCCGCGCCCCGGGACACAATAATCGGCGTCTCGCACATATAGGCCTGGACGAAATCACCAGTGTTTTTAATCTGGGATTCATGACCGAGGAACAGCCATGACTTGCCAAAGATGCCCCGCTTTTCCAGCTGGTACACCTGGGGGTCGGCCCAGGCCCTGCGGCTAATCAGGCTCGCATCGCCGTTAACCAGTTCACTGATATCAATTGCCATGACCACACTCCCGAAAGGTCATTACGTTATCACCCGTTCATTTTTACCGCAACCGGGGTGCTGGAGCCCCATGTCGGCAATGAGCTGAATATTCGCGCCGCCATGGTCATACAGAGCACCGCCGCAGTCAATCCTTGTACCGGATCTGGAAGCCAAACCAGAATCAGGATAAAATCGCGAAATAACCCGTATAAACAAGCCAAATACAAAAATCTGCGACCACCGATGGATATACTTTTCATAAATTTCAGCAGACGTCTAGACTGGGTAATGACCATAATTTTATTGACGAATATTCAATCCGTCTATGGTGATTAGGGCTCACAGTAACCGAGCAAGGGAAATAAAATGACAACAGCAATACTGAGTGGGGTATCCCTCCAGGGCGTAGCCACCTGTGTACCGAGTAGAATCTTCGATAATTTGAAGGAGTCGAGTAATTTCGATCCCAAGGAAGTCAAGAAGATAGTCACCATAGCGGGCATCGAGCAACGGCGTGTTGTCGATGAGAATACCTGCTCAAGTGATCTATGCCTGCAGGCGGGCAAACAGCTATTGGAGCACCTGGAGTGGTCGCCTGACACCATCGATGCGCTTATCCTGGTAACCCAGACTCCCGATTATTTTTTGCCCAGTACCGCATCCTTGCTCCATCGTGACCTGGACTTACCACAGTCATGCGCCGCATTCGATGTTGGACTGGGCTGCTCAGGCTATCCCTATGCATTGTGGCTGGCATCGATGATGATTCAAACCGGCGGCACCGAGCGCGTACTGATTATGCACGGTGAAACACCCTCTCTTATCACCCACCCGCTGGATCGAGCCACAGCGCTACTTTTTGGCGACGCAGGCTCAGCAACCGCTCTTGAGCGCGGCGGCAATGACCGCTGGGGATTTTGCCTACACTCGGATGGCAAGGGCTATCGCGATTTGATTATTCCTGGCCGAGGCTTTCGGCAACCAAACCCCGAGGACGATCGAGACAACTACCTGCACATGAATGGCGCCAATTTATTCAACTTCACCATTCAAAAAGTACCCACTTTGATCCAGGATACGCTCACCCTCATGGACAAAGATATTGATGACATAGATGCCTTTATCTTTCATCAGTCGAACCAGTTCATCATGCGCCACATTGCCAAAAAGGCGGGCTTACCCGCAGAAAAAACTCCAATCATTTTAGCAACATTTGGCAATGCCGGCGGCCCTTCGGTTCCGCTGACGCTGACGCAATACTATGGCGA
>CBDUUA010000467.1:0-2394 GCA_965370135.1 uncultured Cellvibrionales bacterium | reverse complement strand
TAGTCCGCCAGGTCTTTTAGCATGATGCCCATTGACCAGCCGTCGATAACGATATGGTGGGCGGCCCAGAGCAGTACGTAATGCCGGTCAGACAATTTGACCAATGTCAGCCGGATGAGTGGGCCCTGGTGCAAATCAAAGTCATCGCCGAGGTGGCGCACCGTGAGTTCCACGAGGGCTTGGTCGTGTTCTTCGGCGGCTAGCGAGGACCAGTCTATCAGCGGTAGCGGGATAGTGCTTGCCGGCGCGATGGTCATGCCCCCGCCATTCTCGGCCACCGTAGTACGCAAACCTTCGTGCCGGGCAACGACTTTTTGCAATGCATGGCGCAGTGCATCGATGTCGATATGGCCGTCTAAATGATAAATAACCTGTTCATGATAGGCGCGAGATGCCTCCTGGCCCATATTGCTGACCAGCCATATTTCTGATTGTGCCTCGGTGAATGGAATCACCCTGCCGGCGCCCGTGCCGCCGCCTAAATCGGTGACGGCAACGATGCCACTGGTTTGCAATTGGTGGATGCTGTCAATAAATGCATGTTTGATGAATTCAAAATCGGCGTCGGAATGTACGGTCGAGATAAAAAAGGGCCGATCGTAAATCAGCACACCCTGGTGGCGTAGAAACCAGAAAATCAGCCGGGTAAACGGGTTGTCGTCGTTGAACTTTAGATTGAATATCGATTCTCGGCTCTCTATCCGTGCCGGGTAGCCGGTGCTGATCAGGATCTCATTTAACTGGTTTGCAAAGCGCCGCGAGCGTCGGTTGAGCTCATCATACACACTGATATCCAGTGATTTGATATGCCGCAGGGCAGCGACGCTACTGGCCAGGGACAGCGGGTGTCGGGTGTAGGTGCCGCCGAAGAAGGTGACCCCGGCCTCGGGAAAGGAGTCGTCGCCAAATTGCCACGGCCCACCATCAAAGCAATCCAGGTACTCGCCGCGGCCTGCCACCACCGCCAGGGGTAATCCGCCACAGACAATTTTGCCATAGCAACACATATCGACTTCGATATCGAAATAGGCCTGGGCGCCACCGGGATGCAAGCGAAAGCCGGTAATCATTTCATCAAATATCAATGCGATATCATGGTCGCGAGTCACCTCGCGTATGGCCGGAAACAGCCGCGAGGAGCGATAGGCCGGGTTGCGGTTTTGTACCGGCTCGATGATGACTGCAGCCAAATCATCGGCATTGTCGCGAATAATATCGATGCAGCGCGGGTCTTCGTAATCCAGCACGATGACCTTGTCCACCAGCGTTTGGGGAATGCCCGGCGACGTGGGGATGGTTTTGCGCTCGCCGTCGACAGTGATGGTGTTGACCAGTACTTCATCGGCGATGCCGTGGTACTCGTCATAGAATACCGCTATTTTTTCTTTGCCGGTGGTGGTGCGGGCGGCCCGAATGGCCGCGGAAATCGCCTCGGATCCGGTGTTGGTGAAGGTGCTGCGCTCCATGCCGGTAAGCTCGCTAATCAACTCGGCGGCACACTTCGCCAGCGGCGATATTGTGCCGAGCTCAAAGCCCTTTTCGAGTTGTTGTTGTATGGCTGCAACCGACCAGTCCGGCGAGTAGCCGAACAGGTTGACGCCAAAACCGGAGGTAACATCGACGTAAACATTGCCGTCGATATCTGTGATCCGGGTGCCTTGGGAGCTGTCGCCGGCAATTTGATAGACTATTTCCTTCCAGTCCGCTCGAAAGCCCGAGATAGAACGGGCATCCGACAGTACCGGCCTTTGGCTGTCCGCGAGTTTTTTAGAACCGGCGGTGCGCAGGCTGTAGTCGGTCATGAAGATATCAAGTGCCGCCCTCGCCTCGGGGCTCAAACCACCCACACCCCGATCCAGCGGCTTGTAGGGGCCAAGTTGCTTGGGGTTAAATGCAGGCGGACTGGTTTTGCCAGCGGGCAGTGTCCTGGTTTCCCTCGCGATAGTCGCGCTGGCTGCGGCCGGGCCGGGTTGGGGTATGGCGGGCGCCGCCGGCGCAGCGCCCTGGAGCAGGGAAAAAAGAGTATTTGACGCCTGGATCTGCAGCGCCAGCGCCTGCATCAGGGCGTCGCCGCCTGTTCCTGTTATCGTTAGTGGCCCAGGAGTAAACGCTGCGGGCGCTGCCACTGAAGCCGGTGCTGCCGTTGCTGCAGCGGCATCAGGCATCGATTCTTGTGGTATGGCATCGGCGGGCAGTTGCCCGTCGATATAATCAGCCAGTGCTTGCAGGCAGGGCGCATCGTCAAACAACTGGCGAAAGGTAATCTTGATGCGGAATTCTTTCTTGAAGCGAAGGTTGGCCTGGGTCAGGAACAGTGAGTCGAATCCCATATCGACAAAAGACATGCCGGGATCGATCTCATCCATCTCGAGCCCGGAGAGTTCCTGGATAATA
>CBDUUA010000466.1:0-2402 GCA_965370135.1 uncultured Cellvibrionales bacterium | reverse complement strand
GGGTTTCCGGTCGCCCAGAGGCATGCTAATATCAGTCTTTATAAAGACTTTATAAAGGTGGATTATGCGAACTGAAACGATTACCTACCTTAAAGAAAACGCCAATAATCTTGAGCTGGACAATGAGCTGATAATTACGAAAAATGGTAAAGCGGCGTTTGTTATTCAAAGTATCGAGGATTATGAGCATTTGCAGGAGTCGATTGCTTTGTTGAAACTGCTCAAGCTCTCCGAGAAGTCGCTTGGGCAATCACCATTGACCCTTGCGCAGGTTTTTGATTAGACGGATGTTTACCATCGTTGCGTCGGATGTTTTCAAGCACTCAGTCGATCGGCTCGATGCTTTTTTAAGTTCCAGGTATGGAGAGGAATTTGCGAAAAAACAGAAGAAGCTGTTGCGCAGGGCTATTGAAAAAAAGCTTTCTGCAAATCCTTATATAGCGCCTGTTAGCGAGCGCCTGCTTGCTTTGGGATTATCGGAATATCGTCAATGGGCTGTCGATAAGCACAATATTATTTATTTCAGAGTCAATGAAGAAAAGCAGCAAGTCGAGCTACTTGCGGTGATGGACTCAAGGCAAAGTATTCAGAAATTGCTGTATGAAATAATGCTATTGTTGTGATCGTAAGCACTTTACAACCCTTGGGATATTTCTAAAAGGGTGCCAGTTGGACAGAAATCCGTCAACTGCAGCTTGTCGCCGAGATCCGCCATGCCGGCGGCAAGCTCGGCGCCCGGGTTCCAGACAATGGCGCTGGTAGCGAGGGCAAGGCTGGCCGATAACAATACCCAACAGGGGAGAGGACGCGAATGGCAGAAAAAGATATTGGCGATATCGAAATAATTCGGCAGACCATTGAGTCGTGGTTGGGGGCAGCTTTACCCGGTGCCGAAGCCCTGGTTTTGAGTGAGCTAAAATTCCCCGAGACCAGCGGTGAGAGCAGTGTGACCCTGCTGCTCGACGCGGATACCCATGGTGCGCGAAGCAAGTTCGTGTTTCGCATGGCGCCACCCCATAGTGATGTGTTCGATTCTCACGATATTGGATTGCAATATGCGCTGATGGACATCATGGCCCAAGCCGGCATCCCGGTGCCCTCGCTAGTGGGTTATGAGGCCGATAAGTCATTGGTCGGCAGTGATTTTTACGTGATGAATTTTATCGATGGCCAGATACCCGCAGATAGTCCCCCCTTTGCATTCGGCAGTTGGGTCACTGAACTGGACGATAGCCAGCGCGCTGCCATGTGGCGCAATGGTCTTGAGGTGCTGGCCAGGATACATGGGCTGGATATTGGGCAATACAGCCTGCCCAGCCTGCCCCGGGCCGAACCGGGTCAATCCGTGATTCAGCACGAGATCGACAAATTCGACAAAATGCTGGATCAGGAGATGATCGAAAGTGCACCGCCGGCATCAGTTTCGGTGCTGCAAGAAGCAATGGCCGCAGTCAAAGCCAATGCGCCGATGCAGGGATCGCAGCGCCTTTGCTGGGGCGACTCCCGGGTCGGCAATATCATCTGGAGCGAGCTCAAGCCCGCCGCCGTGATCGACTGGGAGATGGCGAACCTGGGTGAACCGCTGCAGGATGTTTCCTGGTGGTACTGGGTCGACTACATCAATAGCGTGGGGCTGGGTGTCGAGCGTCTGGGCGGGCTTCCGAGCCTTGACGACATCTACCAGCAGTGGCATCAACTCACGGGGTTGCCGATCGACAATACCGACTATTACGACCTGTTCTCGGTGCTGCGTTACGCGATCATCCTGGAGCGCAAGCTTGCCGCGATGAAGGCAGCGGGTATGGGGGTGATCGATAACTTTGCCGCAGTATTCCTGCCGGACTTGCTGGAAAAACACAGGGCTGGCTAAAAGGGCTGCTTCCGCGGCGCACTATTGCTGCGTACCCGTAGCCCGGCATCGACGAGGGACGCCAACAGGGATTCGCAATCCTGTTTGTTGAGAAACGCACCGACCGAAATGCGCTGGTGGCGATCGTAGAGGGTGATCTTTATCGCATCCCACGGGTGCTCGGTCTGCTCCACTGCGACCGCTGCGCATCGGGGATCCAACCGCCAACGGTGTTTTGGGTAGTAGTGACCCTCGGTAATCGAGAGACTGTCCGGCGCCACCCGTATCACTTGCCTGAAGCTGAGTTTCCAGCATGCATAGTAGAGGCCGAGGGCCAGCGCCAGTAGCTCGATGCCCGCCAGCGGCAGGGCCAACCACTGGCCCCGCGCGGCCCATAGAGTCGGTACTAAAAGGGTCGCCACAGCTACCACGGCAATAACCCTGCGATTGTCCCCCCAACTCATCGAGCGGTTGGGGCGCAGCACCAGGGTGCGGATTTGGTCGTCATAACTGACGCGAATCATCTGGTTTTGTACTCGAACAAGCTTGCGCT
>CBDUUA010000465.1:0-2403 GCA_965370135.1 uncultured Cellvibrionales bacterium | reverse complement strand
TTTGCAATCAATTCAAGCTGTAAAATGGCGTCCCCTAGGAGGTTCGAACTCCTGTTACCGCCGTGAAAGGGCAGTGTCCTGGGCCACTAGACGAAGGGGACGCAGCCTGTCGCCAAGTCTTCACTGTGACGAGGCGCGCATTCTAAATAGCACCCACGATCTAGTCAAGAGCTAATTTCTCTAGTGGGTCAATCCGCTTCAACCGCCTCCAGGCTTGAGCTTAAGCGAAACAGAATTAATGCAAAATCGCTGACCAGTAGGCCGGGGCCCATCATCGAATACGTGACCCAAATGCGAACCGCAGCGTGCGCAGTGAACCTCGTTGCGCACCATGCCGTGACTGCCATCAACTTCGCGCTCAACCCTGGACGAATCCAGCGGCTGGTAAAAGCTGGGCCAACCCGAGCCCGAGTCATATTTAGCATCTGAACCGAACAAGGGGGCATCACAGCAGGTGCAGTGATACTGGCCCGGTGTTTTGCAATCACAGTACTCGCCACTAAAAGCCCTCTCGGTGCCCCGCTGACGACAAACATGGTATTCATCCGGCGTTAGTTGTTGGCGCCATTGCGCATCGGTTTTTTCAGAATCTGACATGCCGTTCAGCCCGCCCCAAGCAAAAAGCCACTACAATGCTAGAATATCGGCCTGAATACAAATCTCACGGCTTTGGGAGCCTGATCGGATGTATACGATTACTAAATCAGACAAGCTACAAGATGTTTGCTACGACATTCGGGGGCCGATACAGCGCGAGGCTGGACGCCTGGAAGAAGAAGGCCATCGAATCTTGAAATTGAATATTGGCAACCCAACGCCTTTTGGTCTCAATGCCCCCGACGAAATCTTGCAGGACGTCATCCTCAACCTGCCGGCCAGCCAGGGCTATTGTGATTCCCGCGGCTTGTTCTCGGCCCGCAAAGCAGTCATGCAATACTGCCAGCAACTCGAGATCGCCAACGTCGAAATCGATGACATTTTTATGGGCAATGGGGTCAGCGAGCTAATCGTCATGGCGATGCAGGCGCTACTCAATAATGACGATGAGTTTTTGATCCCAAGCCCCGATTATCCCCTGTGGACTGCAGCAGTAAAGCTGACAGGCGCCCATCCTGTCCATTATACCTGTGACGAGCAAGCGGACTGGACACCCGACCTGGAGGATATTCGCAGCAAGATCACCGATAAGACCCGGGGGATTCTTCTTATTAATCCCAACAACCCCACCGGGGCAGCCTATCCGGAAGAACTGGTGAAGCAAATCGTTGCATTGGCCACCGAACATCGCCTGATGCTGTTTGCCGACGAAATCTACGACAAGATACTGTATGACGACACCCAACATTTTCCCGCTGCTCACTATGCGGAAGATGTTGTGTGTGTCACCTTCAACGGCTTATCCAAAAGCTACCGGCTGGCTGGCTTTCGCTCAGGCTGGATGGTAATTTCCGGCGCCAAGCACCGCGCCACCAATTATATCGAGGGCCTGGAAATCCTGGCATCAATGCGCCTGTGTGCCAATGTGCCGGCACAGCATGCGGTGCAAACCGCCCTCGGTGGCTATCAAAGCATCAACGACCTGATCCTGTCGGGTGGGCGCCTGCGCGAACAGCGCGACTTTGCCTGGGAACAGCTCAACGCGATCCCCGGGATTAGCTGCACCAAGCCCAAAGGCGCTATCTATTTATTTCCCAGACTCGATCCGGCGGTCTACAGGATCCGCGATGACGAAAAGATGGTGCTGGATTTTCTCATTCAGGAGCGCGTCCTGATTGTCCAGGGAACCGCATTCAACCTGCAAACCCCGGATCATGTTCGCCTGGTGTTTCTGCCGCGCAAGGATGACCTGCAGTTTGCGATTGATGCCTTCGCCCGCTTTTTACAACACTATGAGCAATAGGCAGGCCGGTGTCCGATTTACATATTGACGATTTTTACCGCGACGCGGGTCTGGTGCTACTGCAGCTCTACCAGACATTCCCGCGCAAGGCCGCGATTTATGTCGAGGATATCAGCGGGCCGGATGAGCCAGATGAATACGGCCTGCATTGCAAACGCTACCTGGCTTGCCTCAGCACCATGATCTGGCTGGCCGAACAGGGGTACCTGAGTTACGAGTCCAGCATCCGCCAGGAAGCCATTGATCAGGCGGTATTGAGCCATAAGGGTTTTACCCTGCTGAGTTCGCGATGTGAACTCGACCACGACCAGTTTGGTGCGCAGAGGATAGCGACATCGACAATGGAGCAATCCCATAGCAATATCACTCACTTGCGCCGGTCCATCAAAAGCCGCTCCTCTGCCGCCGTCGAGCAGACCATGCAATACCTGCTGGGCATCGCCCACCGCTTTCAATGATGCTCCGCTGCAAACGGAGTCTCAGGCACGGTGTTGCCACAATAG
>CBDUUA010000464.1:0-2414 GCA_965370135.1 uncultured Cellvibrionales bacterium | reverse complement strand
TCTATCTCCGGCCCAACAAGATTGTCCCAGAGTAAAATACCGGTGCGCCGCTCCAAATAAGCAACTGAAACTCGATAGTCTTCGAGGTCGCCGTCAAGCTGGTCATTCTCCATTTCAAATGCCCACATTTTCAGCTTGCCGCTTTTTTTCTCTATCAGAACCGACTTATAAAAATGGCTGGGAACCGGGATACTCTTACCATTATCGTCAGTTGTTCCAATTATCTTTATGGGAACTTCAAAATCAAAAACCGGGCCGGTGATGACATAGGTTTCGAGCACGTCTTCATCGCTGTCCAGCATCCTGATGGCGCGCTCCAGGTGCCGCCATTTCTTGCGATTGAACTCGGGTTTTTGCGGCGACATATTGGAAAGAAGAAATGTCTCACTATTCTGGATATGGCTGGCATCAAGGTTCGCACTGGCGACCAGGTGCCCCCGGTCAAAGCCCGTGCCCTGATAATCTGACAGGTCGGCCCTGAACCGGTTAGGCACACGAAAATCCGGTCTGAAGTTATTCAAGCGGTCAACATCGTCCATCAAGCGCTTCTCGGGGTCAACAATCTCCAGCGCCCACTTCGCCTGCCGAAAATAATATGAATAGCCAACGACGTAGAATCGATTGATCAGTATCTGATCCGCTGCCGGGCACCCGTATCGAGTTTCCGGTCGCAAGGAAAATAGGTCCAACATGGGAAGCATCCTCTCTCAATGTTATTGGATCGATTGTACAACTAGCTGCATGCAAATTCTGCCCGCAAGGGAGACCGCACACCATCTCGGGCGGTGTCAACGGGGAAGCCAATAGTTGTGGACTTCACAGAAGTGAGGTTTTATCCTTCTTGTTCCCAAAATGATAATGATCATAAAAAGGTGGCGCAAAGGTGAAAAAGAAGAGCAAAGATGACGATCAGGGTGTGCTGTTCCCGCTTGCAGACGGAAAACGTTCAACGATGGCGGTTGGCCGCGAAGCGTTTGCGGTTGCCTTTGACGCTATAGACCCAAAGCAGGGGCAGCGAGTGCGGGCTACCAAGGACTGGCGCGGCGGCTACATGGGGCCGGTTCGCGATCTCGTCGATGCGGGCGCGCGTAGCCCCGAAGCATCTCTGACGGGCGCCAGGGCCGGCCTGTCCTACCTGTACGAGGTTTTCGAGTATTGCCGGGGCACTGAGTGCACGCCGCTACTTGACGCCCTTAAAGCCCAGACCGAAGATGCACTGTCCACCATTGCCATTACCGGTGACTCCTCTGCTGAACCGGTGCTGCGAGTCCCCTATCGAGGCCGCGAATTGGAAGGTTATGATCTGCGCCGGCAATTGCGCACCTGGGTTGAATCTCGCGCAGTGGAGCCGTCATTCTCCGATGCCATGAAGTGCTTGATCGACAACCCGGATTGGCTCGATCTGTCCGACCTCCAGATCGTGGTACTCGGAGCTGGCGCTGAGTTGGGCCCGTTGCGGCACCTACTGGAATGGGGCGCCCAGGTTTGGGCAGTCGATCTGCCCGGGGCCGACCGCTGGCAGCGGATCATGGCCGCCGTGGCCGGCACCCCTGGCGTCCTGCACCTGCCGGTTCCGGCAGATAGCGGACTTGGGCCAGACAGCGACCCGGATAAGATCGCCGAGGTGGCCGGTGCGGACCTGATTCACTCGACGCCGGAAATTTCACGCTGGATCAGCGGCATTGCCGGACCGCTGGTTATCGGGAATTACGGATACGCCGACGGCGCGCTCAATGTGCGGCTCTCCATGGCTTGCGATGCCATCTCGCGGGTTCTGATGGACTCTCGCAAGGACGTTACCCTGGCGTTCCTGGCCACACCAACCGATGCGTTCCAGGTGCCTATGGAGATTGTCACCGATGCCGAGGAACAATGGGATAAACGCTGGCTGACGCGCCTCACCCGGCACCCGCTGCGACTGGCAAACCTGTTTCAGCCCAACTACCGCAAGCTTGCGCACACAATGGCGGGAGAACCGGTTGGTGTCGCCGATTGCATCGTGGAGCAACAGGGCCCTAACTACCTGCTGGCCAAGCGCTTGCAGCGCTGGCGTGCTATCGTGGCTCGGGAAGACGGCTATCGGGTCTCCCTCAACGTGGCCCCGGCCACCAGGACAAGGTCGGTGGTCAAGAACAAGCTGCTGGCAGCGGCCTACCTTGGGGCTACCAGGTTCGGCGTTGAGGTGTTCGATTCAGATACCTGTAACGCCCTTATGGCGGCACTGCTGGTGCGTGACCTGCGAGACTCGCGCTCGGCAGCCAACCCTGAGACGGTTCTGGCGCATCCCGTGGACCTGTTCAGTGAGGCCGCAGCCCACGGCGGCCTGTGGCGTTCACCCTATGATCCACGCTCCATGCTTGGCACGGCAGCGGTTCTGGGCATGTTCGAGCAGGCGTTCTAGTACCCCGTCAAGG
>CBDUUA010000463.1:0-2423 GCA_965370135.1 uncultured Cellvibrionales bacterium | reverse complement strand
CTGGGCGGTTTCGACAATACATAAGCAGTCACCTGGTCGCTGGAGCCGGGGTGACCGATGCCCAGTCGCAGGCGCGCAAAGCCGGCGTTGTTCGCCAGTGCTGAAATGGTGTCCCGCAATCCGTTATGGCCACCGTGGCCGCCGCCTTGTTTCAGGCGGGCTACCCCGGGTTCCATGTCGAGTTCATCGTGGGCAAGCAGTATTTCTGTCGGTTTGATCTTGTAGAAAGTCGCCAGCGCCGCGACTGCCTGGCCCGAACGATTCATAAAGGTCGTCGGGATCAGCAGACGCACATCTTGCGATGCGATAGTGGTGCGCGCAAGTAAGCCCTGAAAGCGCTTTTCTACCCGCAGTTCAGCGTTGTACTCGCGCGCCACTGCCTCCACGAACATAGCCCCCGCGTTGTGGCGGCTTGCTTCGTATTGGGGGCCAGGATTGCCCAGCCCCACTATCAAGCGAATTGGCATGTTGCCGGAAGAGCTTTGGTGTTACTCGTCGCTCTCGCCCTCGCTCTCGCCTTCACTTTCAGCGTCGTCGTCGTCAGCGGCGGCTTCATGGTCGTCTATTTCGTCGGCGATCTTCGGCGCCGCCAGCGATGCCACCGGCAGGTCGTGATCCTCGCCATGGCTCAAGGCAACACTCTCCACGCCATCGGGGAGATTCAGGTCGGATATGTGGACGATATCGCCGAGCTTGGCTTCCAGCATATCCACTTCGATGTACTCGGGTAGGTCGTCCGGCAAACAGCTGACTTCCACTTCCACCATATTGTGCTGGACGCGGCCACCCTCCAGCTTGACTCCCGGAGATTGCTCTTCGTTGATGAAGTGCAGCGGCACATGAACCTGGAGCTTCTTGCTGCGATCTACTCGCAGGAAGTCGGCGTGCATGATGGCGGGTTTGGCAGGATGGCGCTGCAAGTCTTTGAGGATTGCCTGTACCACGGTGCCCTCAATATTGATATCCAGCACGGAAGAAAACAGGGCTTCGTTCTCGGCGGTCTTGACCATCTCTCGATGCAATACCATTAGGGATTGGGGCTGGTCTTTGCCGCCGTAGAGAATGGCGGGCATCATACCGGCTTCGCGACGCAGGCGGCGGCTCGCACCTTTCCCCAGGTCGTTTCGCGCTTTCGCATTGATAACGATATTATCGGACATCGTCTTGTCTCCTATAAAAAGTACTATAAAAAGTACTATAAAAAGCAAAGCCAGCCCTGCGACCGGGCTGGCTTTGCGGGTTGTGAAACTCTTAAACGAATGCAGTGTTACTATCGAATGCAGTGCTACTGTCGAACACAGTATTTCTGTCGAATACCGCGCTTAGTCGAACATAGCGCTGATCGATTCCTCGTTGCATACCCGGCGGACGGCTTCAGCGAGTAGCGGCGCTATGGTGAGCTGCCGTATCCGTGCGCAATTGCGGGCTTCTTCCTGCAGCGGAATGGTATCGGTTACCACCAGTTCATCCAGCTCGGATTTTTCAATATTTTCTATGGCTTTTCCCGACAGCACCGGATGGGTACAGTAGGCTACCACTTTCAAGGCGCCCTGTGCTTTCAAGGCGCTGGCTGCCTGGCACAGGGTGCCAGCGGTATCGACCATGTCGTCCATCAGCAGGCAGCTGCGGCCCTCAACTTCGCCGATAATGTTCATCACCTTGGCTTCATTGGCCTTGGGGCGGCGCTTGTCGATAATGGCGAGGTCGGCATCGTTGAGTTGTTTGGCTAGTGCCCTGGCGCGCACGACGCCGCCGATATCGGGGGACACGACCATCATGTTGTCGTACTTCTGGCGCTGGATATCTTCGATCAGCACCGGTGAGCCGTAGGCGTTGTCCACTGGAATGGCGAAAAATCCCTGTATCTGCTCGGCATGCAGATCGACGGTCAATACGCGATCGATGCCAACGGTAGCGATCATGTCGGCTACCGCTTTGGCGCTGATGGGAACCCGTACCGAGCGCACCCGGCGATCCTGGCGGGCATAGCCGAAGTAGGGGACGACTGCAGTGATGCGCCCCGCCGAGGCGCGACGCAGGGCGTCGGCGATTAACAATAATTCCATCAGGTTGCGGTTGGGTGGCGCGCAGGTGGGCTGGATAATGAAGACATCCTGGCCGCGCACATTGGCGTTTAGCTCGATGTTGATTTCGCCATCGGAGAAGGAGCTGACCTTGGCTGCGCCTAGTGGCACGCCCAGCTTGTCGGCAACGCGCTGAGCCAGTTCGGGGTTGGCGTTCCCCGTAAATAGCATGAGTTTGGGCACGGTCTTGTTCCTGCTGAATTCAGAGTTGCGGGTTCGCTGCCTGGTGTGGTTTTTGCTTTTGATGGCCATGCACGCCTGTTTGCGTAAAGTTGGCTGGGGCGGCAGGATTCGAACCTACGCATGCCAGGATCAAAACCTGGTGCCTTACCGCTTGGC
>CBDUUA010000462.1:0-2427 GCA_965370135.1 uncultured Cellvibrionales bacterium | reverse complement strand
AGAATCAAGGACATCAATGCTCTCCCGTTGTCTGGATTTGAGTGTCGACTGGAGTCTCGACCCTATTTTCGGCCTTATTTTTGACATAGGCTGCAACCGGGCCGACAAGCAAGGCCGACCCGTCACCCAGTTGCCGATTGAGCTGCAGCATGGTCTTCAAGCCGGCGACGCCATCGACCACCAGGGATTGCTCGCGCTGAAACAGCATCACCCTTTGTTGCAGCAATCTAGTAAAGTGCTTACCGGCCAGGCCCTCGGGCTGGCCATCGAGCCGGGCAAACTGCTGTGACAACCAGGCGACCGCATCACCGCGATCATCCCAGCGCAGCGGCCCGGTGTATCCACTCGGGGCGTACCAGGGCAAGATAAAGACCCCGGTCCACCACTCACCCAGCTCCGACAGCGACAGCCTGTGCTCGCCATTGGCGGTTACCACAGTGGCCTCATTCCCCGCTATTGCCACCAATGCAGCCCAGGCTTTCACCCTCCCCCGGGTGCGTAATTCCAGCACCACCGGCGTATTGAAGCCTTGCAATTCAGACCAACTTTGCAACACCAGAGTCTCGCAACGCCAACCTTTTCCAGCCAGTTGCTCGCAGGGATTGGTCAGTGGCGCATCCACCACCCCGGTTGCCAGCAGCAAGCGATTGAGTGCCGCTTTTTGTGTATCGAAGAACAGTTGGAGCGGCTGTTCAGGCTCAATCTCGGCAGCGCTCACCGCCACGGGGACATCCCCCGGCGGGATTTGATCGACTTCAGGGCTTGCCAGGGTCTCGGATTCCGACTGCGGTGGATTATCCTTTGCCGACCATTGCAGCCACAGCAGTGCCGCCACCGCGGCCAGCACCAGGCACGCGACCGCGACCGGCCACCCCAGCTTGCGGCCTGGACGGGCCAACTCATCATCTTCGCCTTTCACCTCGGCCACAGCCTGGCGCGCCATCGCCATATCAACCTTTGCCTTGTTTTGGCCGTAGGTGCCCAGCAGGATGCGATCGCACAGCACATTGATCAATCGCGGGATACCCTTGCTGACCTGGTAAATATGCTTCACCACCCGAGGCGGGAACAATTCCTGGTTCGCGTGCAGACCCGCCACATGCAAGCGATGACGAATATAGCCATCGGTTTCTTCGAGGGTGAAGGGCTTGAGCTGGTAGCGCGCGGTAATACGCTGGGACAATTGGCGTAGTTCCGGCCGCGCCAGCATGACGACCAATTCCGGCTGGCCAACCAGGATAATCTGTAGCAGCTTTTGGGTATTGGTTTCCAGGTTAGTCAGCAAGCGAATTTGCTCAAGCACCTCAAATTGCAGGTGTTGCGCCTCATCGATCAGCAATACTGTGTTGCGACCGCGCTGATGGTTTGCCAGTAGATATCGGTGCAATTTATCCGACAAGCCCTTGAGGCTTTGATCACCGCTGTGGTAGCCAATATGCAGCTCATCGCAGACCGCTGCCAGCAGTTCCACTGCATTGAGGGCCGGATTCAGTATCAGGGCAATATCCGTCTGCTCCGGCAACTGCTCCAGCAGGCAGCGGGTGATGGTGGTCTTGCCGGTGCCCACTTCCCCGCTCAGTAAAATAAAACCACCGCCGACACCCACCCCGTAGATCAGGTGCGCCAGTGCGTCCCGGTGGCGTGGGCTCATGAACAGATAGCGGGGATTGACCGCGATGGAAAATGGCGGCTCGTGGAGGCCAAAATATTTTTGGTACATAAAATGCAGTCGTTAGCTAATCGATGTCAATATTATGGGAAATCCTGCCCACCATAGCCAGCTTTAAAAAAAACCAATCGAAATGCTGCAGCCGGGGGAATGCAGCCGTGCTGCCATTGCGCCAACGGCCGCTATCCGCAATACTCAGCTGTTCGCTTATTTTCGACCGGGCCAGCCCTACCCCAGCGTGCCTACCCCGACCTGACATTCCAGGCCATATCCCAAGCAACAGGCGCCCCCTACGCGCCAGACCAGAATACAGAGGAGTCCTTTATGAGCCAAGCCCCACGCATACCGCGATCAAAAGATAATGACTACTCGGAAGCCATGGCAGCCGAACGCCGGGCCTTCGTAGAGCAGCAGACTGGCCAGTCACTCGAGCATATCGGGCACTACAGTCAGGCTATCGAGCAACTGGCCGGCAATGTCGAAAACTTTATCGGCGTTGCACAAATGCCCATAGGCTTAGCCGGCCCCATGCGCGTCAATGGCGAGCACGCCACAGGGGACTACTACGTTCCCATGGCAACCACCGAGGGCACCCTGGTAGCCAGCTATAGCCGCGGTATGAAGGTATTGAACGCCTGCGGCGGCGTCACCACGACAGTCGTCGAAAAATACATGCAGCGCTCGCCGGTGTTCGCTTTCGACAATGCACGCCAGGCCCGGAAATTTGGCAGCTGGGTTATCGACAACGTAGACGCCAT
>CBDUUA010000461.1:0-2430 GCA_965370135.1 uncultured Cellvibrionales bacterium | reverse complement strand
CTTCCCCAGCAGCACCACTTTCAGCGATAATACCCTACATCGCCCCGGATCCAATCCACCCCAACACCCCATAGGAAACTCCCGTGAGCTCGCCCCGCAAGAAAAAACTCTCGACCTTATTCTTGCTGCGGGACTTTGTGCGACCCTACAAGAAACAACTGGTGGCAGCCATGGCTGCGCTAATTTTTACCGCGGCGATTACCCTGTCGGTGGGACAGGGCATCAGGATGCTGATCGACCACGGCTTTGTCGAGCAGTCCCTGGAGCAGCTCAATACTGCAATCTTTTTTATCCTGCTGCTGGCGCTGTTGATGTCCGCGGGTACATTTATTCGCTTTTATCTGGTGTCCTGGCTGGGGGAGCGAGTCAGCGCGGATATCCGGCTAGCGGTATTCGACCATGTCATCGGCCTGCACCCCAGCTATTTCGAGACCAACCGCAGCGGCGAGATCATGTCGCGGCTGACCACCGACACCACCTTGCTGCAGTCCATTATCGGCTCCTCTTTATCGATGGCGCTGCGCTCCAGTCTGACCCTGGTGGGTGCGCTGGTCATGCTGCTGGTGACCAATCTCAAGCTCACCCTGATAGTGCTGGCCTGTGTACCGCTGGTGCTGATGCCGATCCTGATCTATGGCCGTCGCGTGCGGGCGCTATCCCGCAGAAGCCAGGATTCCATCGCCAATGTCGGCAGTTACGCCGGGGAAATTATCCAGAACATCAAGACGGTGCAGAGTTATACCCGGGAACCCGAGGAAAAAGCCGCCTTTAAAAAAGAAGTGGAGAGCGCTTTTACCATTGCGCGGCGCCGGGTGCAACAGCGAGCAGCATTGATTGCGGTGGTGATTCTATTGGTATTCGGCGCCCTGTCCGGCATGTTGTGGGTCGGTGGCAGCGATGTACTCACCGGCACCATGAGCGCCGGTGAATTGGGCGCTTTCGTGTTCTATGCCATTCTGGTCGCCAGTGCGGTGGCGACCTTGTCCGAGGTATTTGGCGAGCTGCAGCGAGCCGCGGGCGCCACCGATCGCTTGATGGAATTAATGCAAGTGCCCAATGCCATGGAGACTCCCGCCACTAGCGTTGCTGCGGCAACGCTGGCCGCCGGGCTGCGGCTTGAAAACATCCGCTTTTGTTATCCCTCCCGCCCCGATACACCGGCGCTCGAAAATTTCAGTCTGAATATCGGTGTCGGCAATAGCCTCGCGCTGGTAGGGCCCTCAGGCGCCGGCAAGTCGACGGTATTCGAATTGCTACAGCGTTTCTATGACCCGCAACAAGGTGTAATCGAATTGGGCGGCTGCGACCTGCGGCAGATCGATCCCCGGGATTTGCGCCAACAAATGGCCCTGGTGGCGCAGCAACCGGCCCTGTTTTCCGCCGATGTGATGCACAATATTCGCTACGGCAAACCGGATGCCAGCGAGGGAGAAGTGATCGCAGCCGCCACGGCAGCCCACGCCCATGAGTTTATTGTGAAACTGCCCGAGGGCTATCACAGCGATCTCGGTGAACGCGGCGTGCGCTTGTCCGGCGGCCAGCGACAGCGCATCGCCATCGCCCGGGCCATCCTCAAAGATCCCCGCATCCTGCTCCTCGACGAGGCCACCAGCGCCCTCGATGCCGAGAGCGAGCATCAAGTACAGCTTGCGGTGCAGGAATTGATGCGTGGACGCACCACGGTGATTATCGCTCATCGTCTGTCTACCATCTTGCATGCCGACCAAATCGCCGTACTCGACCAGGGCAAACTGGTAGCGATGGGGGATCACGATTCCCTGATGAGCAGCTCACCCCTGTATCAACGTCTGGCGCAACTGCAATTCCGCGAGCAGAGAACCTCTTAGCGGTACCCATATTGTGATTACACGTTAAAACGCAAGGACATTACAGATAGAATGACGCTTTGCAGCCGATAAATACCTAAATACCAGAGAGCCGATATGAATTTCTTCACCCCCGACCTGTGCGATGACTTCGCCGAGCATATTGTGGTGGCCGAGCCGATATTCCATCGCTACGGCCAAAGAAAATGTTTTGCCGGCGAGATATCTACTATCAAGTGTTTTGAGGACAATTCCCTGGTGCGGGATGCGGTAGCGCAAGCCGGTGCCGGCAAAGTACTGGTCATAGACGGCGGCGGCTCCATGCGCAGGGCGCTGCTGGGTGATCTATTGGCAGCCAAGGCAGTCGCCAACGGCTGGGAAGGCGTGATCATTTACGGTTGCCTGCGGGATGTTGACCAGATCAACGAAATGGATCTTGGGGTCAAAGCCCTCGGTACCCACCCGATGAAAACCGACAAACGCGGTGAGGGCCAGCGCGATATCCCACTACAATTTGCCGGTGTCAGCTGGCGGGTCGGGCAGTACGTCTACGCCGATAATAACGGCGTTATTGTGTCAGGCAAAAAACTGATCTAAGGCCGGC
>CBDUUA010000460.1:0-2437 GCA_965370135.1 uncultured Cellvibrionales bacterium | reverse complement strand
GGCTGCCCATCAGGCCGGGATGTGGGTATTAGGAGAATGGCGCGCCTGGCAGGACTCGAACCTGCAACCCTCGGGTTCGAAGCCCGATACTCTATCCAGTTGAGCTACAGGCGCTGTATGGCAGTCGAGATATTGTAGCAGAAAAAATTGCGAGGCTGGCAATAAAGCCAGCCCCGTGGATATTCAGGCGCCGGTCTTTGGTGGGCCGCCGTCCTGGCCTGGCCAGCGTGAACCACCAATGGTATCGACATGGGGCCAGAAGGCCTTGCCGTCCAATTTGCCCTCCAGGGTAATCCTGCGATCGAGGAAGATTGGCGTCCACAGGTGGGCGGAAATCTGTTCGCGCAGGGGTAGTAGCGTGGCGATCGGATCCCAGGGGCTCTCCCGCAGGGTCAACTGTCCTTTGACCTCCTCCATATAAGCGGTGCCGTATTTGCTGTAGACGCGCACCACATGGGGTGGAAAGTCGTAGTGCTCCGGCGCCATATCGACCGCGCGCATGCACTTTATCCACCACTCGTTCTGCTCAAATTCCTCGGGATTGGCGACCGGCCCGGTGACCTCGCCCTTGAATTCCAGAAAGGTATGGCCCCGGTGTTCGACCTTGGCTTCGACGTAGTTCATAAGCCGGAAGTAGGTGGTGTCGGCGAAGTACTTGGGTTGGCCCCAGCGTTCCTGGCTGATGTAAATGGCGTTTTCCTGGTTGATACCGATGCCCAGGGTGTACTCGCCCTCGATGCCGTCGTAATTGGCATCGACGTTGACCACGATGCCGTATTCGGGCTCGCCCCCAACCGGGAAGTTATAAATAGTGATCCTGACCAGGGCTTGCCGACCGGGTTCGATGCCCGGTGGCAGCAGGGCGGCGATCTTGTCGGGATCGGTGCGATACACCAGTTTGAGCATCGGCCAGTTGAGAATATCACCTGGATTGCCCTGGGGGCCACCGTTTGTAGCTGCGGTCATCGTCCGTTCTCCTGTCGTCATTTTTTTTGTGGGGGGTGTTCGTGAGGGCTCCAGCTATTGGATAAGGCTGAGGGCATCAGCTATTGGTTAAGGCGCATAGCTATCCCGGGAATATCGCGCTAGGCATTGAGGCGTAGTGTCATCGATGTCACTTCAGTGGGCTTGCCAAATATTTCGCTAAACACATCGAGATCTACCACCTCCATATTCGGGTAGAGGCGAAACAAGGTATCCATGGCGGTGCGAATAATAACCAGCGCGATGCGCCGCCCCGGGCACATGTGCTCGCCGTAGCTGAAGCTGAGGGATTTTTCGAGTCGCTTTTCCTTGCGCTCATGCAGTTGTTCCGGGGTCAGGTCGGCGGGGATCTTGATGCGCTCGGGATTGACCCGCTTGGGGTCCTTAAACGCATGTTCATCGAGATTGGCTGATACCAGGCTCATGTAGATCAGGCTATTGGGATTGATGGTTTCTCCCAGTAAGGTGCCACCCGCGGGGCTGAAGCGGGGAAAAATTCCGCCCAGGCGCTTCTGGGATACCCGGATATATTCGGACACGGCCTCGTTTCTCTCTTCCGGGCTGCGCTCTGGCGCCAAATAGTAGGCCTGAATATCCTCAGCCTTGTTGTCTTCGTCGCCATTGAGCAGCAGGTGCAGGCAGAGGGCGAAAAAGTTGCCGGTGGCGCCCAGGCCGGCCTGGAACAGGCCGTTGACTAGCTCGATAAAGCTCACGAGTTTATCCTCGTGGCCACTGCGCAATTTTTCGCCAAAATCGTATAGCAGGCAATCCTTGCGCAGACCCTCGGTGGATGCCCGTGCGAATTTCTCCAACTGGGGTTGAATGAACTCGGAAAATTCATCGTGGGCAGCTAGTGCCTTGCGCTTGTCTTCCTCCGGCGCGATCAGGTTGATCAGGCGTATGGCCTGGTTGGCGAGTTGGGTGCAACGGGCTCTATCGGCATCATCGTTGAATTCCAGGCCGATCACATGGGCGGTGATCAGGAATGTCATCGGCATGGTGAAATCTTTGACCAGGTCGACCACGCCGCCGTTGTCGGCAGCCACTTGCTTGAGCCGGATGGCCAGTTCGGTAACGGTGCGCTCAATATAGGCATTGTGCTTATCGACCCCGGCGCCGTTGAAATGATTGCGGATATCCTTGCGCAAGTCCCGGTGCAGGCCGCTGTTATTGCCGAGGTTCTTCGAGAAAATCTCACCGATCTTGCGGTCGGTCTCGCTGTCGGATTCCCGCGAGGCGAAGTAATCGGCGAAGTGCACGAAATTGCCGGACTCGTTTCGCAGCACCTCGTTGACCCCGGCGTGGTTGGCAACCACATACATACTGAGACCGTCGCCGGGATAGTTGAGCTGCAGAAGATTGCCGTTTTCCCGGCAATCGCGGGTATAGCGCTCGTGATGTTGCTGGAATTCGGTGAAATCGACGTGAACCAGGGACATGGCCAGACTCTTAC
>CBDUUA010000459.1:0-2452 GCA_965370135.1 uncultured Cellvibrionales bacterium | reverse complement strand
CTATCGTCGAGCAGGCAGAGAACAAGCTGGCGACGCCGGTGGCGGACGAGCTGATCAATGCCCGCTTCAATTGGATCTCCCGGATCACCGCCAAGGCCACACGGCGAGATCAACACCCGCATCGCAGTCTCACCGACATGCTCGATGCCATTCTGTTAAACCGGGTATTGGCTCTGCCGATTTTCCTCGGCGTAATGTACCTGATGTTTATGTTCACCATGAATATCGGCGGTGCTTTTATCGATTTCTTTGACCAGAGCGCCGGCGCCTTGCTGGTGGATACGCCGCGAATGTGGTTCGTGGAGTGGGGGCTGCCCGGCTGGCTGGTCACCCTGCTGGCTGACGGACTGGGCGGTGGCATACAGCTGGTGGCGAGCTTTATCCCGGTTATCGGCACCCTGTTTCTGTTCCAGTCCTTCCTGGAAGACTCCGGCTATATGGCCAGGGTGGCCTTTATCCTCGATCGCCTGATGCGCATCATCGGCTTGCCGGGAAAATCTTTTGTGCCCCTGATCGTCGGTTTCGGCTGCAACGTCCCCGCCATCATGGCCACCCGCACCCTGGAGAGCCGGCAAGACCGCCTGATGACCTCGATCATGGCGCCCTTTATGTCCTGCGGCGCCCGGCTCACGGTCTACACCTTGTTCGCCGCCGCCTTCTTCCCCCGCAACGGCCAGAACGTGGTGTTCAGCCTGTATATCATCGGCATCCTGCTGGCGGTATTATCGGGCCTGCTGGTGCGACGGCGCTTGCTGGCCAGCGCCATCACCCCCTTCCTGATGGAGCTGCCCAATTACCATATACCGACCCTGCGCGGCTTGCTGATCCACACCTGGCATCGACTCAAGGGCTTTTTATTGCGCGCCGGCAAGGCCATCGTACTGGTGGTCGTAGTGCTTAATTTCGTCAACTCCCTCGGCACCGACGGCAGCTTCGGCAACAACGACACCGAACAATCAGTACTCTCCGTCATCGGTAAAACCATCACCCCGATATTCACACCCATGGGCGTCAGCGAGGATAACTGGCCCGCCACAGTGGGTATTTTCAGCGGTGTTTTCGCCAAGGAAGTGGTAGTCGGTACGCTGGATTCGCTCTACAGCAATATGGCCCGGCAGGCCAGCGGTCCGCAGACAGATGGCCCTCCCCCGGATCTATGGCAACAACTGCAGGACGCGGCGGCAACCATTCCGGCCAACCTGGCGGCCCTTGGGGAATTGCTCGGCGACCCCCTGGGCATCGGCGTCGGTGATCTCAGCGACCAGAGTGCCGCTGCCGAGGATCAGCAAGTAGAGATCAGCACCCTCGATATGATGGCCCGGCTGTTTGACGGTCAATTGGGCGCCTTTTGCTATTTGCTGTTTGTACTTTTATACGTGCCCTGCGTCGCCACCCTCGGCGTACTGTATAAAGAGGCGGGTCCTTTCTGGGCCTACTTTTCCGCCGGATGGAACACCTTGATCGCCTACACCCTGGCGGTGATCTGCTACCAGACCGGACGCTTTAGCTTACACCCGGGTAGCAGTGCATTCTGGATCGGCTCGATGAGTCTGGTGTTGGTGGCCGGCTGCGCGCTGCTGCTCTGGCTGGGCCGCAGGGAAACCCGGGATGAGAACCTGATACCGGTGCTCAACCTGGATTAGTGCCCCATGCTAATCGATTTACTACTCATTGAATAAATAGATTTTTAATTGCTGTTCCTGGCGCATTACATGGAGAATATAAACTGAATCCAACTCGATTTTATAAAAAATTCGGAGTGGGTTAACTACCACCTCCCGATAAGCAAGATTGCCAAGTTCAGGAGGTTTTTTCCCGGATTCCGGGAACTGCTCAAGGCGATCTATTTTTTTGAAGACTTTTTGAACCAGTTGTTGCGCCGCTTGAAAATTACTCAATGCGATATATTCAGCAATTGCATCCATGTCATTTAGTGCGGACTCAGTCCAGACTACTTGAGCCATTTTGACATTTTCTCTTTCGCCTGGGCGTGACTTAAAACCCGATTTTCCAGAATAGCCTTTTCACCCTGTGCAATGCTTTCCAGTATTTGCATTCGCTGCTGCATAAACTCAAAGTCCTGGACGTCAACCAAATAGGCCGACGGTTTACCGTGTTCTGTTATAAGAACAGGTTCTTTCGTTTGATGAAGCTCGGCAAGTATCCTGGTTGCCTGACGCTTAAGAGTGGTAACAAGCTCAACTTTCATGGTGTTCACCCATTATCCTGGATTATCCTGGATTCCGCAAAAATGTGATACTATAGTGACACTGTAGGATGGTCAACTACAGCGACTGCTCAATGATCCAGGCACGGATTTTTTCACTGAGCACAGGCAGAGGCAGCGCACCATCTTCCAATACGGCGCGATGGAACTCGCGCAGGTCGAAGCTCTCGCCCAGTGCCGATTCCGCAGCGCGACGCAGGTCGATAATCTGCAAATAGCCCAGCA
>CBDUUA010000458.1:0-2452 GCA_965370135.1 uncultured Cellvibrionales bacterium | reverse complement strand
TTTCCGCCAGGCTGGATGATGCCACCTGCAATTGTGGCATAGTGAGGGTGCCGACCACGACATCGGGTGCTACCCGAGGCGCTTCGGCTTTTAGCAGGCTGTCTACATCGCCAATGGTTACCGTGGTTCCGGGAACGAGCAGGGAATTCGGGTCGCTGCTAATAACGCTGGCCACATCGTTGATCGCAGATAGTGTTGGAATATCCTCAAGTCCATTTTTGCCGTCAAAGCTGCCGTCAAAGCTGCCGTCACTTAGATCCAGGGCCAATGCATTAATCAGATCGTTTGCACCCAGGTTTTTACCGGCCTCTGCCGATAGCCGCTGCAGTTCAACGACCAACGCAGCGAAAGTTTCCAACACGGCACGATACCGCAAGCTGTCTTGCTGGTCACTTTGGGAGGAGATAATAGGAGACGTGGTAAATAGATTCATTGCCTGTGGTAGCAGGCCGGCACCCAGAGTGGCTTTTACATGCTGGCTGGCGATATCCAGGGCCGCGGCGAATTCAGCCGTAGAAATAGTTCCATTGCCGTCGCCTGGCAGGCCGTCGCTGGAGGGCTCGATGATTGTGCTGTTATCGACCTGGTCGGCCAGACTACGGGCATGCTGCAGTATAAAGCTGGTAATCGGTGTGGCATAGACCGGTGTGCCGGTGAGTAGCTGCTCGTTGTTTATTAGTGTCGTCAAAATCGGGATCGCCGGCACCGAGCCGTCAAGCTCTTTGCCCTCCGCGTATTCCAATAAGAAAGGACCGTCGGTCAACATGCTCTTGGGGATTTTCAATTGCAACGCGGCATTCTGGTCAGTCATGCCAATGGCTACTGCATCACCCTTGAGATCATAGGCTGCTGTATCGATTCTGTAGGCAGTGACCATGGCATAGACCAATGGGCCTTTCACTGCCGCGCCTGAGACAGCAACCGCGCTTGTTGCGCCGCCTGATTCGCTAAAGTCTTCACTTTGCTGATCATTGTTGCCGCCGGGTATCGGGGTTGCCGGCTCAGTTATCAGGGGCGCTGTGTTACTACTGGTTTTTGGCATGGCGTCGGAGTTATCGCTGCCGCCACTGCAACCAACGATCAATAGACAGAAAATGGTCGGAAGTACTCTACTAACAGGGTTAGCCATATCAACACTTAAGGGTTGCTGAATTGATATAAGCGTAGGAGCCGCGAATCTTAAGCGACAGTACGGCGCGCCAGGCTGTGATACAGGTCGGTGCGTTGCTGTGAGGAGTTGCAGATACCAGGGCTACAGCTGGTTTGGGGAGGTGTCTGCCAGGGCTACTTTGCTATGAGGAGGCACGCGGTTGGTGGCTTCTACCGTGTGCGCCAGTTCGCAATGGGTATTTGAAAAATAGTGACATAAGTCACATTTTCACTGCGATATTGGTCACTGCTGTGTGCTTGCTTATGAGGATATATTGAACTCATGTCCCAAGGGAAGCGATGTAATACAGAAGCACTTAATTTCAAACAATGGAATCGTTATGACTAGAATTTTTTGGATTATCTTAGCTGCGGCCACCCTGGTATTTTTTGGTTATTTGGTAACAGGGCTGGAATTGGAAACAGAGTTTGGGTTAATTGCGATGATCGGTCTCGGATTTACCGCATTGATATCAGTGCGGATCAGGAATCATCACCCCGCCTGATAGCCTCGTGTTTGTTCTCCTCCACCCTTACCCCACCTTTGTGGGGTTTTTTTGTTTGCGCCCGTGCTTAATGCGGTGCTTGCTCAGGTTTTAGAAACTGTATTGCAGCCCCAGCCTGGTCATGGAGACCGACTGATCATTGCTTCTGCCCGAGTAGTTATCTGCAGCCTGAAACAGGAAAGTATCGTAGCCTGCGCTAAAAGTCAGTGCATTGAAATTGCTGCTGATAAAGCGCAAGCCCAGGCCAGCGGTACCCACCGCGCTATTCTCGTTGTCTTCCGGAACCGGGAAAGCGCTATTGGCTTCGCGTGAAATCATGCCGGCGCCGAAGTGGCCGTATAACTCGAAGCCACTTGTACCGAAAGGTAGAATCCCCACCGCATTGCCGGTGAGTGCGGCAAATTCGGTTTTTACCAGGTCGCCGCTAGTGCCGGGTTTATATTGTCCCAGGCTGCTGCTGCGACTCTCCAGTGCGAAATACTTGAAAAGTCGATAGCCGCCGTTGGCTTGGTGATCGCCGGTGTCGGAAAAGGTGGCTGGCGAGTTTCTATGTGCGCTGCCACTAGTGTAAGCACCCTCTACGGTGTGATGATCTGCGTATCCGGCGTTAGCGACTACCATGAGAATCGCTGCAGTTACAATGGAGGTTTTCATGTGTTTGCCTTGTACTTTACAGTACTTTTTCTGACCGTAGAGTAATGTTAGGTGGGCCGGCAGGAAACGACTATAAGATTGATCCGCAGGTGGATAATGGAATATACCTACTAAAGCGAGGGCTTATTGTGGGGTGCTATTGG
>CBDUUA010000457.1:0-2482 GCA_965370135.1 uncultured Cellvibrionales bacterium | reverse complement strand
CTCTTCGCGCTTTCGCGTCAGAAAAGTAGCGATGGAGACGGTGGTGCGTCACGATCTACCTGCGCTATTGCACCTGGTGGATGGCGGGCAGATCAACGTCAGCGACAAAACCGGGCTGGCAACTGCCGCCTCCCTGCGCAAGATAGAGGCTGTCCTGATGGGCGGCGACTTCTACTGTGCCGAAGACGAGGAGGAGCTGAACAAATGGGATCCCGGGCCGCTGCACCCCATCCGCTCCTATGCCTGGCCCTTGCTGCTCCAGGGCGGAGGGCTGGCCAAGCGCAATGGCAAAAAACTGGATCTGACCCGCAAGGGCAAGATGGCCCTGCATGCCCCTTTCGCCGATACTCTGAAAGAGGTCTACGGGCGCTGGCGCGACAAGGGAATACTGGACGAATTTCGCCGCATCAACGTTATCAAGGGGCAGGCCGGCAAGGGGCGGCGTATGACGGCTACGGCGGAGCGGCGAGCGGTCATCGAAGAGGCGTTGATGTTCTGCCCTGTGGGCGAATGGGTGCAGATAGACGAGCTGTTCCGTTTCATGCAGGCGCAGGGCCATGACTTCGAGGTGGCTCACGACCCGTGGAAACTCTACGTGGTTGATAGCCATTACGGCTCACTGGGTTATAGCGGAAATCACGGGTTTGATATCCTGCAGGGTCGCTACATCCTGGTGTATCTGTTCGAGTACCTCGCCACCATGGGCCTGATCGACGTGGCATACACCCTGCCCTTTGGCATGCGCGACGACTACCGGGAGCTTTGGGGCGCCGACGATTTGAGATTGTTCAGCCGTTATGACGGCCTGTTATATTTCCGCCTAAACCCCCTGGGCGCCTGGTGCATCGATCTTTACGACGAGTATCAGCCGACTGAATCCCCCGAAGCCCCGCTATTAACCGTGAGCGAAGACCTGCAGATCGACCTGGTCAGGGCGGCAGAGCCGGGAGAATTGCTGTTATTGGATCGTTATGCTAAACGAATCTCTAACCAAACCTGGCTACTCACCCCCGAGACCGCTTTCGGCGCGCTGGATCAGGGGCAAAACCCGGGGGTGTTTTTCGAGTTCCTCGAGCATCGTTCGCAGCAGCCGCCAGGACCGGCAGTGGTCGATTTTTTTGCCGGGATTGAGAACCGGAGGACGGCGCTGAAGGATGGGGGCGCAGGACGCCTGCTGCACTGCGCCAACACCAGGATCGTCGCCTTGCTCACCAGTGATCCCGGCACCCGCGACTACTGCCTGAAGGCGGGACCCAAGCTGCTGGTTGTTCCCGAGAAGGCAGAGAAGGGCTTTCGCGAAGGCTTGCGCAAGCTCGGTTATATCTTCCCGGCGGGCTAATTCAATCAACGCTTCCCTCGTCTCCAATCCCAGGGGGGAATCGGCGCCTCATCCTGCCATAGTCCCCGCTTATTCTGCCGAGCTTCTTTCTCGGCTTTGGCAAGCTCACGATTATCCGGATTAAAGTAGCGATACCACCACGCATTGCCGGAGCGCACCATCTCTACATCGACCCTGGAACCGGCCACGACGATGGAGCCGATGGTCCTGTGATATTTGTCGGTGCCGGTCACATCCACATCTACCGTACGGCCAAGAATCAATTTGGCCAATGCATATTTGGAGCGCTGGCCGTGGGGCTGATCTCGCTCCGGTGCATCGATGCCCCCCAGCCGGATTTCATGTGATACCCAGTCACTGTCCATCAGCATCACCGAGTCCCCGTCTTTGACAGAATAGACTCGTCCTTTGAGATCGTAACCAGGACCGGCTCCGCGCTTAGCTTCTTTTTTGCGGGGTTCGACAGCGTCGGCAACCCCGGCAGCGGGATTGCCGCTAAACCGCTCATAGCTGGTTTCGATAAAGCGAAAACTATCGGTGATCCAGCTCACTTCACCACGTTGGAGGTATTGCGCGATGCTGGCCACGACGATAAGGGCGAGCAGTACCTCCGCAAAGAGTCGACCGCTTATCCTGCGAAGCCGTGGTTTCAAATCAGTTGCTGGCATGTTTCAACCTGAGCTATTGCGGTTGGCTATGTAACAATGTGATCTGGTATCCGTCGGTAAATTCAGGGGGCATGCGGGCAGGGCGACCGTTATCCAGATTGATACAGACAAAGTCCAGATGCCCGCGCAACAGCGTGGCACCTGTGCTGGGATTGATAACCTGGTATTCGCGTGTAGCGCGCAAGCGATCCTTGCTGGATACCCAATTCCCCACCAGCAGCTCATCCCCCTCATAGGCCGAAGCCAGCAGTTCAACGTGGATTTCACGCACAGCCATACCCCGTCGAAGCTCTACACATCGCTGCTCCGTTAGCCCAACCTCGGCCGAATGAGCCCATGCACACTGGGTCAGCCACCGCAGGTAAACCGCATTATTCACATGGCCATAGGCGTCGATATCGTCGGCAACAACTTTGATATCAATGGCAAACACATTGGGATGCTGCCATAGCCGTTCAAGCTTACTCATTGCTTC
>CBDUUA010000456.1:0-2503 GCA_965370135.1 uncultured Cellvibrionales bacterium | reverse complement strand
GACGTGCCCGTGAGTGTGCCCCAGGCCATCGACGTGATGAATCTTTAAGCCTCTCTCCAGCACGCACTGGGCAGCGTACCGTGCAGGCGTGCTCAATTTTTCTGCCTTTGCCGGAAATTCCCGTTATAATCGCCGCCCTTGGGCCCGCAGGGGCCATAAAACTTCTATCAATTTGCGATGAAGGTCGTTTTGTCCCAGCTACTTTTAGAGGCTAGAGAGCTTAGTTGCGAGCGGGATCACCGGCTGCTGTTTGAGCGGGTCTCTTTTACCGTCGCCGAGGGCCAGGTATTGCAAATTGCCGGCGCCAATGGCTCGGGGAAAACCACGCTGCTGCGCTTTTTAGGGGGAATATCCAGGGCCTTTAGCGGCGAAATTCTCTGGTGCGGCCGCAGTATCAACGACGTGGCGATACAGTATCGCAGTCAGTTTCTCTACCTGGGCCACGCTCCCGGGGTGAGTCTCAACCTGAGCCCACTGGAAAACCTGCGTTGGTATTTCAGCCTTAACCAGCACGTCGATCGCAAGCCCCTCGATTACGCCCTGCACCAGCTTGGCCTCGCCGGCTATGAAGATGTGCCGGCTTATCGCCTGTCAGCCGGTCAGCAGCGGCGCATTGCGCTGGCCCGTCTTATCGTCAGCCAGGCGCCGCTGTGGATTCTCGATGAACCCTTTACCGCCATCGACCGGGACGGCGTTGCCGAACTTGAGCATTTATTGGGGCGTCACGCCCATGCCGGGGGAGGGGTGGTGCTGACCACTCACCACGCTCTCAATCTCGATATACCCTTTGCCAGGGTCGAGTTGGAGAGTGAGCCATGCTAGGGCCAGAGCAGATTCCGGGCCCGCTTGAGGCCTGCCTGGGGACGTTTAAGCGCGATTTGTTACTCGCCTACCGCCGCCAGGGCGACATTGTCAATCCGCTGGTGTTCGCACTGATCGTGGTCACGCTGTTTCCCCTGGGGATAGGGCCGGAGGCGAGTGTGCTCACCGCGATTGCCCCCGGTCTGGTATGGGTTGTGGCGCTGCTGGCCTGTCTACTGTCTACTGACAGAATCTTTCGCGACGACTACCTGGACGGCACCTTGCAGCAAATGTTGCTGAGCCCGCAGCCCGCCTATTTCCTGGTGTTGGCCAAGGTCGGGGTGCACTGGCTGGTGTCGGGTTTACCGGTGACCATAGTGGCGCCTCTGCTGGGGCTGATGTTATCGATGCCCGCCGGCGGTTACTGGCCGCTGGTGGTTTCGCTGCTGCTGGGCACCATCAGCTTGAGCATGATCGGCGCCATCGGCGCCGCTCTCACGGTGGGCCTGAAGCGGGGAGGCCTGCTGGTCGCCTTGATCGTGCTACCGCTCTATATTCCGGTACTGATCTTTGGCTCCGGGGCGGTCAAGGCCGGCAGCGAAGCCTTGCCCTATAGCGGTCACCTGGCGGTACTGGCTGCCCTGACCCTACTGGGGACGGTGCTGGCGCCGCTGGCGATTGGCGGCGCCCTGAGAATCAATATGGATGACTGAACCGCCAAAAACTTGCAATCAGGTGCTGAATTCGGCCCCCGTAGGGTGGTAGACTGCGCAGCTTTTGGCGATGGACTCGACCAAAGGGCGAGCCATTCGACCTGGGCACAGGATTCGAGTAACCGTTTTAGCGTAAATATTCGCAAGCGACTATTTTCGAGTAACAACTTTCTAGTAACAACTTTCGAGTAACAACTTTCGAGTAACAACGTAAGGCAGGTATTTTCTTGGTAGTAAAGTGGCCGCAATTTTTCCATAAACTGGGCTCGCCGCGCTGGTTTTACCGTATCGGCGGCTTGTGGCTGCCCTGGTTGGCGGGCCTGGCGGGGTGTTTACTGCTGTTGGGTGCAGTTTGGGGCCTGGCTTTTGCGCCGCAGGACTTTAAGCAGGGCAATAGTTATCGCATTATCTACGTGCATGTGCCGAGCGCTTTTATCGCCCTGGCCGGCTACTATGTGATGGCCATGGCCGGCGCTATCAGCCTGATCTGGAAAATGAAGCTGGCCGATATCGCACTCAAGTGCGCCGCACCCATCGGTGCGGCGATGACGGTGCTGGCCTTGATCTCCGGCGCGGTATGGGGCAAACCTACCTGGGGCACCTGGTGGATCTGGGACGCGCGCAATACCTCGATGCTGGTGCTGTTGTTTCTGTATCTCGGGATCTATGCCTTGTACAACTCCTTTGAGCGGGAGGAGCAGGCGGCTAAGATTTGCGCGGTACTGGCGCTGGTGGGCACGGTCAATATCCCCATTATTTACAAATCCGTGGATTGGTGGTTTACCCTGCACCAGCCCGCTACCTTGAAGATCACCGAGGCTTCCAGCATGCATGCCTCGATGTGGCAGCCGCTGGTGGTGATGATACTCGGATTTTACCTGCTCTATGCCGCGCTGCTGATCGAGCGGGTCAGGGTGGAAATCCTCTGTCGCGAGCGCCGCACCCGGTGGGTGCAGGATATCGTGCGGCAACTCAGTCCGGTTCGGAGT
>CBDUUA010000455.1:0-2505 GCA_965370135.1 uncultured Cellvibrionales bacterium | reverse complement strand
AGGTCATTGCGGTCCCCGGCCACCATATGGCGGGCATGCTCGATATCGACGTAGCGAGCGTGGGGTACCAATTTGAGAAATTCCTGTGCCAACTCCTCGGTAATCAGCTCGCTCATACGACCCCGGGCCAGCAGGATCGGTTGTTTGATTTGGCTCACCGCCTGTTCCAGCCGGTGAAACTCGTCAATCAGCTGTCTTCCCTGGTCTTCGACGAATGCCGGGTCCCAGTGCCAGCGGTAGCGGCCGTCTTTGCCGCGGCGAAGATTCTTTTCCAGCCCGCTGGTGTCTTGCCGTGGCGGCCGGCCGGTATAGCGGGCGATAGCGGCAGCGGCCTGCTCCAGGCTGGCGAAGCCGTGCTCGACATCGGCGCGCATGAAATTGATGATATTGAGGGCCCCGGCGGGATTCATGCGCGGGGTGATGTCTACCAGTACCAGGGCGGAGAACAACGGCTCCGTGGTCTCGCCCTGGGCCTTCATGGCGGATAACCCCCCGAGTGAGGCGCCGACCACGACCGGAGGCGATGAAAAGCTGCGGGCGATATGAGCCAGGTCGCTGGCAAATTGATCCAGGGCGTAGTTGCCGTCTTTGGACCAGTCGCTGTCGCCGTGGCCACGATGGTCGTAGGCCACCGCATACCACCCCTGCTCAGCCAGCGCCGCCGCAGTGCCGCCCCAGGAGTGGCGGGTTTGTCCGCCGCCGTGGGCCAGTAGCACGGGTTTGTTGGCGTCGTCGCCCCAGCCGTCAGCACACAGTCGGGTGCCGTCCGGCATGCAATATCTGAGGGGTGTTTGCGCCATAATGCTTATCCGAATGCTTGCCGATGGTTAAGGAGGCTGTCCGAGAATGGACTGTCCTACTGCGGACAAGTCTAGCTGGCCAGATTTTCCGTTAAAATTCGTTAAATATGCTCAATATTCGCCTCAAACGATATTGTCGGCGACATGATCCGGTTCACTGAGAATGATCAGGTTCACCGGGGCGGCATGGCCTCGTCCTCATAGAGCGGCTCTGCCCATAGGTCGTAGGCGTCGGCTGCGGTAATTTCGACCAGTAGCGCATCGCCGGGAACGGTGTCGGTAAAACCGTCGAGGTAGACCTTGCCGTCGATTTCCGGTGCATCGGCGTAGCTGCGCCCCACGGCGCCCTCGGCATCGACGGCATCGATCAGCACTTCCATCTGCTGGCCGATGCGGGCCTGCAAGCGCTGCGTCGAAATATTTTGCTGGGTCGCCATAAAGCGTTCCCAGCGATCCTGTTTGACCGCATCGGGGACGTGATCGGGCAAGTCGTTGGCGGCAGCCCCGGCAACGTCCGAGTACTGGAAGCAGCCGACGCGATCCAGTTGTGCCTGTTCGAGCCAGTCCAGTAGCAGCTGGAAGTCGGCCTCGGTCTCACCGGGAAAGCCGACGATAAAGGTGGAGCGAATCACCAGCCCCGGACAGATCTTCCGCCATGCATGGATTCGCTCCAGGGTCTTTTCCTGGTTGCCGGGGCGCTTCATCAACTTGAGCAGGCGCGGACTGGCGTGCTGGAAGGGGATGTCCAGATAGGGCAGGATTTTTCCCGCCGCCATCAGCGGAATGATGTTGTCGACATGGGGGTAGGGGTAGACATAGTGCAAGCGCACCCATACTCCCAGCTTGCCCAGCTCGACGCACAGATCCTGCATCCGGGTCTCGACCATAGCGCCCTCGACCTGCTCGAGCTTGTATTTCACATCGACGCCGTAGGCGCTGGTATCCTGGGAAATGACCAGCAACTCGCGGACCCCCGCAGCGACCAGCTGTTGCGCCTCATCGATGACCGCTGACAGTTCGCGGCTGACCAGGTCGCCGCGCATCGCCGGAATAATGCAGAAGCTGCAGCGGTGGTTGCAGCCCTCCGAGATTTTCAGGTAGGCGTAGTGCCGGGGTGTCAGTTTGATGCCCTGGGGCGGCACCAGGTCGGTCAGCGGATCGTGGGCGGCGGCTGTCGGCGGCAGGAATTGATGTACTGCATCCAGCACCCCGGTGGTATCGGCGGGGCCACTGACGCTGAGAATGCCTGGATTAGCAGCTTTGATTGATTCGGCGTCGGCACCCTTGCCCATGCAGCCGGTGACGATCACCCTGCCGTTTTCCTTCATTGCCTCGCCGATGGCGTCCATGGATTCCCGCTTGGCGCTGTCGATAAAGCCGCAGGTGTTGACCACAACCACATCGGCATCCTCGTAGTCCGGGCTGATTTCATAGCCATCGAGCTTGAGCCGGGTGAGGATGCGCTCGGAATCGACCAGCGCCTTGGGGCAGCCAAGGGAGACGAAGCCGACTTTTTGTGGTGAGTTTGAATCTGGCATGTGAGTTTGAATCTGGCAAAGGTGTGTAGGTTTTAGCTGTAGGGCTGGTGCGAAACGATGGCTATTGTACGCGAGTGGCGGCGGCACGGCTATGTGGCTACCTTTTGGCGCCGGGTTTCCGGTCGCCCAGAGGCATGCTAATATCAGTCTTTATAAAGACTTTATAA
>CBDUUA010000454.1:0-2511 GCA_965370135.1 uncultured Cellvibrionales bacterium | reverse complement strand
CAGCAGCTGCTTCATTTCTTCCTGTGCCATCAGCCACATATTGCGGCAGGCTATCAGGGTGACCACGGGTTTGCCGGCCAATAGTTTGCGGGCGGTATCGGATTTCAGGAAGCCGGTAATCGGCAGGGAGGGGGATAGAAACCATACCTGGTAGGCCAGAATGACAAGGTCGAAGTCCTCGTCGCCTCGCAGCGAGGTCGCGTGCATGGGCGGCGGATCGAGATACACGGATTCGGGAAAGGCATCCAGGAAGGTAAAAAATGGCCAGGGAAAGGGATAGTCGACCAGCGGCCGCAGGTTCTCGAAGTGCAGCTCAATATCCGGCGCCTCCAGCAGTGGCTGTGTAAAGTGTTTGACCACATCGCTCAGTTGGCCACTTTGCGAATAGTAAACAACGAGGATTTTTTTCATGCCGGTAAATCCCTGATCGGCCAAGAGGGGGGAGGAGAAGCCATTATACCATGGCGGCAAAGCCCGTAAAAACCGCTGCCCGCGCCCTGCGGTCTGGTTTACAATGGCGAGTCCCTCGTTGACTATTTTTATCCCATGCCGAAACCCAGTTACGTCCTGCCCACTAATCCCCTGCGTCCGGAGTGTTGGCTCTATCTACAGCAAGATCTACAGCAAGCCAGGAAATGGCTGTTTGTTGATTGCTGTCAGCAGCAGGCGCCATAGTGCCTGGCCGACCTGTCATAGGGGTGACTGGCCCGGAAAAACGCTTTCCCCAGGCCTGGTGGATGACGCGCTTGAGTCTGTACCTGTGCTGATGCGGTATACCTGACGCCGGAGCGGGGCGATTATCACCAGCTTTTGAGCGCCGTTATTATCGGCGGCGGCGATGATATCGATCCGGGGCTGTATGGGCACCAGGATGTGGGTCTGGCGCGCATCGATCGCGAGCGGGACGCCTTTGAAGTGAATATGATCGAGCATGCCCTGCGCACCGACCTGCCCATATTGGGTATTTGTCGCGGCATGCAGTTGTTGAATGTGGTTCTCGGCGGTACGCTCTACGGTGATATCCGCGGCATGCGATTTCGCACCTCCAACCGGCGCACACCCTTCCCTCGCAAGAGCGCGCGTATCGACGGTGATAGTGAACTGGGCCGCATCATGGGCTTGTCGCCTATACGCATCAACAGTTTACATCACCAGGCGGTCGATACCCTGGGCAGATCCTTGCGTGCAGTGGCCTGGGATGGGGATGAATTTATTCAGTCCGTCGAGGGTAAAGATCATCGCTTGATGCTGGGGGTGCAGTGGCACCCGGAGTATCTGCCCTATCTCGCTGGCCAGCGACGTTTATTCTGCCGCCTGGTCAAAGAGGCCCGGGATCATCGGCAAGAGCGCTTACTGTGACCGCTGCTTACCTGTCATTGTTTTTCAGTTCGCTGCTGGCGGCCACACTACTGCCGTTTTACTCCGAGGTGGTGCTGGTGAGTTTGCTGGCGGCCCATCCGGAGCAATGGCCGATGTTGTGGTTGGCAGCGACCCTGGGCAACACGGTGGGCGCGGCGGTCAACTGGCTGATGGGGCGCTATCTGTTGCATTTTCAGCAGCGCAGCTGGTTCCCTTTTAGTGCGGATAAACTGGGTCCCGCCCAACGTTGGTTTCAACGCTATGGCGTTTGGTCACTGCTGCTGGCCTGGCTGCCGGTTGGGGGCGATGCGCTGACGTTTATTGCCGGTGTGATGCGGGTGCCTTTCGCACTGTTCTGGACCCTGACGCTGATCGGTAAGGGGGCGCGCTATCTGCTGGTCATTCTACTGGCCGACCAGGTGATTGCCCTGGTATAGGGAATAGCCTGGTAGGAATGCTGGAAATACAGGCGGGAGGCCCACTACCAATACATGCGCAATCCAGTAGTCAGTCCCCAACCATCGTATTCGCCACCATCGTCGGCATCGTCCTCCATGGTGGTGTATTGCAGTCCGGTCTGCCATTTCATCTTGTGGCTATAGAAAAATAGGTTGAATCCGGCATAGATCTCGTTGTAGCGGTTGCCCCTGCCACTGACGATTCTATTCTCGTAACGCCCCAGACTAATGCCGTTGTCGTCGCTGCTGTCGATGAAGGTGTAGCGCAGAACCACCTGATGAAAAGCGGTGAAGCTGTAGAACGGCATCAGGGAAAACCCCCAGAGGTCGCTTTGCTCAGCAAAACCCTTGCCGCCAGATAGATCAGTACTCAGCCCCCATTTGCTCTTTTCCCATTGGGTCGACAGTGACGCTACCTGGGAGAAATTCGGGGTGTTGGAGCCGGGTTCGTCGTCGTTGTTCACGTAATCGAGCCGGATGATGGCCTTGTCGAAATTCATTTTGGCGGCGAAATTATAGCCCAGGGACAGCAGGGCGAAACTACCACCGCTATCGACTTCAATTCCATTGCTGTCGTCACTGGAGAAGTAACCCGCCTTGTACAGCCAGCGTGAATTCACCTTGCCCGAAACACTCAGTCCGGTAAAATACTCGGCGGTGAACCAGAGGTTATTGGTCAGGTTGTTGCGCTCCA
>CBDUUA010000453.1:0-2521 GCA_965370135.1 uncultured Cellvibrionales bacterium | reverse complement strand
ATGATCCGGTGCAGTATCATATGGGTCAACATAAAAAGATCGCTATTGAGCCATAACCATGACACCACAAGAAAGCAATGCAGAACTGTTCCTGAGTAGCATCCGGCACTGCGCTGTGCTGGGCATCTCCTTCGCTGCGGCAGGGGAAAACAGTCTCACCCTGAAACTGCCCTACGGTGAAAAAATTGTTGGCAATCCCTTCAATGGCGTGATTCATAGTGGATCTATCACCACCCTCATGGATACTGCTATGGGCCTGGCAGTGCCACTAACCCTGGACAATTACGAGCTGTGCCCAACTCTCGACCTGCGCATCGACTATATGGGCGCCGCCATACCCAACGAAACCGTCTACGGCAAGGCCGTCGTCTACCGCATCACCGAACACGTGGTCTTCGTTCGCGGCACCGCCTATCACAAGGAAGACCCCGAGCGACCCATTGCCCGCTGCGTCGCATCGTTCATGCGCCTCGGCAAGCGGCTTAAAAAAGAAGCAGAGGAAAAGGAGGAAAAAAAGTCATGACCACACAACTGCTGGTCGACCGCGCAAAAGCAGAAAAAAACTACGATCTGGTGATTCAAGCCATGCCCTATGCGGCGCTCATTGGCATGACCTGCATCCCCATCGGCGATTCCCTGATTTTCAAACTACCACCCAGCGAAGACAATATCGGCAACCCCATCCTGCCGGCATTGCACGGCGGCGTAATAGCCGGCTTCATGGAGATGTCCGCCTCACTCCATGCGATTCTCACCGAGCATACGTCCATTCCAAAAGTCGTCGACTTCAGTATCGATTACCTGAGCCCTGGTCGCCTCAAGGAAACCTATGCGGAGTGCCAGATAATCCGCCAGGGTAAACAAATTCTCAATGTATCGGTTATTTGCTGGCAAACCACCAAGAAGAAGCCGGTCGCTACGGCAAGGGTGCACCTATTGCTGCAGTAAGTCATTGGCGCCAGCCCTCCTCGAAACCAGCTAAAAAGATGCATCTATTGTACCTGCCCCTCTTGCTGCCCCTCTTCCTTGCAATCACCATCACCGCCGCACTGTCTGCGTCGCAGGCCTTGGGACAGGATACGGAAGAGCCGCCCAGTGAGGAGGTTATCAACTTCAACTACGCCTACAGCGCCGTGCTGGGCGCGGGTTACTACAGCACGCCATCGGGGCGCGTCATTGTAGGTAGCCTGCCACTCAGCTGGGCGCTGCCCCCGATCAACGAGCGCAACACCCTCAGAATCCTGTTTCCGTTCACCGCAGGCGTGGCTGACATCTTCAACGATGAGGGCAAGATCGAGATTTCGGCGCAACTGGTCACCGCGACATTCTTTCCCGGTATCGCCTGGGAACACAAGGCCCTGGACAACTGGCTGCTGGTACCGGCGGTGCAAGCGGGCGTCGCCAAGAACTTCGACGCCGACATCAATGCCTGGCTGTACGCAATCTCACTGCGCAGCTATGCCTGGTGGAACCTTGGCAAACACCAAATCGGCCTCGGCAATCGGCTAGTGGGCGCGGGCCAGACCATCCAGGGTAGCAATGAACAAACGGGCTTCGTGTTGCTGGAAAGTGGTGTTGAGTGGGATCACCTCATCCCCTGGACGCTTGGCGGTCACGCACTGAGCGCCGGCGTCTACTTCATGTGGCAACACTATGCTCACGCCGTCAACCTGGAGGCCTTCGCCGATGAGGAACTCAACCTGATAGACCACTATAAGTTGGGACTTACCTTTGGCTTTCGAGACCCTGTTAGCATCTTTCGCTTCATACCGCTGCACCGGGTCGGTATCGCGGTGGGCAGGGGCAACACTGCCGCCGGCAACGAAATCAAATCGATCACCCTGAATCTGGGCTTCCCGCTGTCTTACGACTGAAACCGAGCGGGTGATCCGCTATCGTGCCGGGCGTAATCTTATCATCGCCAGTAGTGTAAACAGCAGATGACAACAAGCTCAGAAAATCCCCAGCGACAAACCCGCAGCGACCCCCTGCCCCAGTTCCTCGCAGGCCAGTAGCACGGCGTCATCGGCTTCGCCGACAGATAACACCGGCTGTGCAATTTTTTTCATCGGATAGGCGCCGGCGATGCGGTCAATTTGACGGATGGCGCCGCTGCCGTCGTTGCCGGCACTGATAAACAAGGCATAGGGCAGAGAGCGTAAATCGATACCCTGCTGCTGGGCCGGATAGAAGGTGCGATCGAAAAAATCTTTGACGGCGCCGGCCATGTTACCGAAATTCTCCGGGCTGCCGAGCAGCAGCGCATCGGCCGCGAGCAGATCTGCAAGCCCGGCATCCTGCACCCGCTTGATCGTGGTGTGGACATCCTCTTCCCGCATTGCGCCATCATAAACCGCCGCCGCCAGCCGCTGGGTATTGCCCGATTGCGAATGATAAATAATCAGCAGTCGCTTCATAGCCGTTGCCTTACTACAATCACGTTACAACACTCGTTACAGCACTCACTACAAGAACGCGGAATTTCGCCAGCGGCACAGGGTGTAGTGCACGAGCACGTAGA
>CBDUUA010000452.1:0-2522 GCA_965370135.1 uncultured Cellvibrionales bacterium | reverse complement strand
ATTATCTGTACTGGCAACAAACCAACAAGAAAACCCTCAGGCGAATCAACGCAATTATTATTGTTCAATGTCGCTACCATTATTAGAAAAGTGTGCATTATTTGGCGCTGCCATGCGAATGAATTCGCACCTACTCGCTTAACTTAGTGCCATTCGGGTCGGTGACAAATGCGAAGCTTTCGCATTTTTGCTTGTCGTCAGCCGGTGTGCTCGTTGGATTCTGTGGCACGCCTCTGCCGATGGCAAAGAAATATCAGGATTGATTGCTGACGAGCAGTGACTGTACTAGCTACACGTCACCGCCGTCTTCAGGCGCAAGTAACGCCGGATGCGTCGCGACAGGCTGTCTATGCCGATATTCAATACTGCAGTGACTGCGATCAATACCATCGCCCGATCAAAGCGGATCTCTTCAAAGGCGCTGTCGATATAAAACCCCAGGGTATAGATGCCCAACATGCCGAGAATTGCGGTTTCGCGAAAGATAATTTCCCAGCGGTAAAACAGGAATGCCAGGAACTGGGGATATATCCGCGGCACGATCTCCCAGGCATAAAGGTTCAAACCCTT
This sequence comes from uncultured Cellvibrionales bacterium, assembly GCA_965370135.1. Lineage (GTDB taxonomy): Bacteria > Pseudomonadota > Gammaproteobacteria > Pseudomonadales > JAHEGP01 > JAHEGP01. The sequence continues at coordinate 1,952 of CBDUUA010000452.1, read as the reverse complement.
AATGCGATTGTCGGGCACTATGATCTCATCGGCATAACGTCCGCACAGGTGGCCGATGATAGCCCCGTTGTGCAGCATCAGGGCGATAACCGCCGGCAGCATCGATGGCCCCCATAACTGCAATAGAATATACGCCAGCAGGTACTCCGGAGTAGAGCGCAAAACCACCAGCAGGGCATGGCCAATTTTCTGGCCGATGGTATTCTGGAAATGGCGGGAGATGAGCGGGAATAACAGCAGTGCCAGCATGCCGCTCAATACCAGTGCGATCTGTGTCAATATCAGCGTATTGAATATACCTTCCCGGGCCTGCGTCCATAGCAGGTCGCGTAACCACGGGCCGAGCCCTTGCAGCGCTGTCCACATCGCCTCCGGGCCATCCCCCGCCGTACGCACAGGATAGGGAACGATATCTTTCGTGAAGAATCGCTTTACATTGGCCCAATCGATATCGACCGACTCCGGCCACAATATAGTGACCGACGCAATCAGGTAAAACGGCAGCAAGTGTGGTCGCAACCACCAGCGCATGCTGGCGATCAATAGATAAAAAGTAAAAAGCAGGGCGGCTGCCTGTGAGTACTGGCCCTGCTTGTAGAATACTTCGAGATAAAAACCCAGTGTCGGCAGGCCGATGAAGCCGAGCACGGTACTGGTGCGCAGACCACATTCGAGGCGATAGAGCGTATAGGTTTTAAATTGCGGCCACACCAGCGGCAGTCGGGCGTAAAAGAAACTGGAAATACGGCCACTTGCCGAGGGCAGTGAATGGCGGGGTGAATCGTCGGCCTCCTCGAGGATTTCCGCGTAGACCTTGGCGCAGATGGCGGCAAAGGGAATCGCAATAGCCAGTACGCCGGTAAGCGGGTGCAGCCCAAAAAACTGCAAGAAGATCAACGCCCAGAACAACTCATGTACCGAGCGCAATACGGCACAGCTGACATGAACCAGGCGGAAGTCGAAAACCAGTGCCAGCAAAAAGCCGCCAATCGCCCCTAGCGAAACACCCGCGAATGCGAATGCAAGTGTTTGCACCAGCGCCCTGCCGATATCCCTGTAGTCGCTGAAGTCGGGGGTCAATACCCCCGTCGCAAAACGAGCCATTTCCTGCCAGGGGTCAAGGGTAGAAATAGCAATGTCTGAGAAGGCCGCGCAGACTACGGCGATAACAATAAACAGCAGGCTGGTTTTTACCGCCCGTGACCGGGGGTAGGTCACTGCAGTATGAATGCTTGACTTGATCGAGCTCACCCGGCAGCAACTTCTGTATCGACTATTTCTTTATCAACTATGTCGGATTCATACAGAAAGCGCAGATCCGCCACGCGCAGTTCACTTGCCGCACAATCAACGGCGATAGTGCCGTTTTTAATGCCGATGATGCGGTCGGAAAAATACAGCGCCATGTCGACATCGTGCATCGCCAGCACCACGGTTTCATGCCGCTCATGCATCAAGTGCATGAGCCGCCTGGCGAGTACCGTATCCAGCGCTGAGATGGGTTCATCCCCCAGCAGCACCTGGTTCCCCTGAAACATGGCGCGGGCGATCGCCACCCGCTGTTTCTGCCCTCCCGATAGCTCGCCAGTGCAATTGAAAATCATCTCATCCAGTGCCATGGATTTGAGAATGGCGGTGACTTTATCTATGGGGCCTGGCTGTGGCCAGACAAGATTCAGCAGGTTGTAAACAGCACTATGCTGGTTGAGCTGCCCCATATACACATTGTGGAAGACACTCAAGGCTTCGACCAGCGCGATATTCTGTGGTATCAGTGCGCAGTATTCTCGGGATTGTTTATACAGCATGTTGAGCAAGGTCGACTTGCCAGCCCCGCTCTTGCCCAGCAGTGCGACGTGCTCGCCCTGGCTGATCGACAGATTGATGTCAGTGAGAACCTCGACCTGTTGGTATCGCAGATTGGCCGAAACCAGTTCAAATAAAATGGGCAT
>CBDUUA010000451.1:0-2535 GCA_965370135.1 uncultured Cellvibrionales bacterium | reverse complement strand
CGCAGGATATTCTGCTCTTCAGTAAATTGTAGATCCATGGAAAAGGCCTCTCTCTATGCTGTTCAATATGCTGTTCAGTAATTCAACTGTCTGATTCGGGGCCGAATTTATTCGGCCTGGTTTCATATCACCACAAAAAAGTCGAATAAATTCGACCCTACAAGGAGCCGGTTACGGCTGCCACTGATCCGCCTTGCGGCTCCAGGGGTTGTCGCTGTCGTCTTTGGGGATGGCGATGCGAGCCAGGCAGGATGTCGACACCACGCCCTCCACGGATACTGCCACGTCGAGCTGCAACCAGCAGCAGCCGGTATCGTCTGTAGTGATACTGTTGACGACTCCCGACAACACCATGTGATCACCAGGAAACACCGAACTGTCCATTTTGAATTTCATTCGCCCCAGGCGACCTTTGGGGCCGGTCCAATCGGTAATATAACGTTCGAACCATGCCGCGTTATTGGGAGTGTTGATAAAGATGTCCTTGACCCCGTTGCGGTTAACGGCGAAATCCTTGTCGTGGTGCATGGGTCGCCAGTCGCGGCTGGCCAGCGCGCCCAGCACCACGGTAGTCGCGGTCACATCGTATTCCAGCGGCGGCAACTGCTGGCCGACCTGCACCTGAGACACGGTCAGGGTGTTAGACTCGACACTACTCATGATGGCGGCCTCCGGTAACCCAGGCAGGAATAGATATCCACGCCGACAAATTCGCCGTTCTGGTTATAGCACTCAACATCGATGACCCAGAAGCGCCCCGTACCCACCCTGGTGGTTTTTACATCCGAGATGGAGCGCACAACTTGATGGGTGGTCAACACATCGCCGGGGCGCACCGGCTCGCCGAATACCAACTCGTTACCGGCGATGATCGCCTCCGGCAGATCCAGCAATTCCTTGAGATCGAAGTGGGCCTGCAGGGCTTTCTGCTCGCCCTCGGCGCCCGGCGCCCAGTAGTGGGGCCGGAACCAGACCGACATCATGGTGGGCGGCGCAATCGGGCCGCCGGTCAGCTCATTGGCTACCGCCTCATCCCAATAAAGCGGATTGCCGTTTTGCACCGCGGCGCAGGTGTTATAGACATAGGCCATTTCGATGGGAAAGGTGCTGCTCTCCTGGTATTGGACTTTACCAAGCAGGGCCTGCACCGCATCGGGAATTTCAGCTATTTGATCACTCATATTACTCACATCACTCACAATGTGTTCTCCGCGCTCACTCCACCCAGCCTTCGCTGCGCAGTCGAGCAATATCCTGCTGCTCAAATCCCGCGGCGGCCAGCACCTCATCGGTATCGGTTTGCCCCGCCGGCTTCAACTGGTACACCGGCTGCTGCCGGTCGCCACCGGCCAACACCGGCGCCAATTGCCGGAACTCACCCTTTTCCGGGTGACGCGCGGTCATAAAGGTATTGCGCGCCGCGAGATGCTGATCCTCAACCACTTCAGCCACACTCAGCACCGGCGCCATACAGGTGTCCGCCGCCGCCAGCAATTCGGTCCACTGATCCCGCGTGCGAGTAAGGAATTTTTGTTTGAACGCCTGCTTCATATCGTCCTGGGCAGCATCGTCATACTGGCTGCCGCTGAATTGCTCCAGCTCCAGCAAACGACACAGATTCTTAAAGAAATGCGGCTCGATAGCGCCCAGGGAGACAGCCTCATCGTCTGCGGTTTTGTAGACGCCGTACCAGGCGTACTTGCCGGTCAATACCGCGTTGTTCGGTTTGGTCTCGACGCCGGTGGCGGTGTACTGGTCGAGATAGAGTGACATCAGGCTCAACACGCCGTCGGTGGCGGCAACATCCAGGTAGGCGCCCTCGTTGCTGCGAAAGCGATTGAGCAGGGCGGAGATGATAGCCAGCGCCGCGTGCATACCGCCACCGGCACTGTCAGCTACTGTGGCGCCGGGAATAGCGGGAACACCCTCGGCATCGCGACCGCTACAGGCGAGAAAACCGCCCATCGCCAGATAGTTGATGTCGTGGCCCGCCCACTGAGCGTGGGGCCCGTCCTGGCCGTAGCCACTGGTAGAGCAATACACCAACTGGTGATTGTGCGCCACGAGGTCCTCATAGCCGACACCCAATCGCGCCGCCACCCCCGGACGAAAGCTCTCGATCACCACGTCAACACTGCGCACCAGCTGATAAATCACTTGCCGACCCTGCTCCGACTTGAGGTCGACACGAATTTTTCGCGTACCCCGCCCGGCGCCATAGGCGTGAAAAACCGGATCGATTTGCTTCTTGCCGTGGGCCGCCACCGGCGCCACCTTGATGATATCCATGCCGTAGTCGGCCAGGATACGGGACGCCCGCGCTGCCGGTCCCACGCTGGCCAGGTCGAGCACTTTCAATCCATCCAGAAAAGCCATGGCTACCCTCTATCGTTACCTTAAAGGTTTCCGTTAAAAGCGCTGCAGTTAATCGCTGTAGTTAAAAGTTTTTCGGCAAGCCCAGCTGTCTTCTGGAAATAATATTCTTTTGCACTTCCGAAGAGCCGCCACCGATGGTGTCGATCACCGTGTAGGTGT